>NZ_KV787099.1:0-31214 GCF_001807025.1 Corynebacterium sp. HMSC11E11
CCACCCCGGCCCCCTCCGTATTCCCCGCCACGCCACACCCCGCCACGCCACTCCCCGCCTCGACTCACCGCCGCCCCATCGGCCCCATGTGGCCGTACCTCGCCAGCGCCCCTGCCACGACGGCCGGCGCCTCGCGGGGATCGTTGGTGCGAACGACGACTTTTCCCATGTTATGCAGGTTCTTTTCGCGTCGCCGCTCCTCGCGGATGATCTCGTCGACCGGCCCGTACGTCACGCCGTCGTATTTCACGTCGCCGTCGATCTCGAGAACGAGCCAGCCATTGATGAGGAAGTCCACGTAGTACCGCCGCCCCGTCTTGGGGTCGGTGATCTCGGCTTGAGCAACGATCGTGACGATTCCCGCCACCCCTCTCAGCAGCAGCCGCGCCCGCGTTTCGGCTGCGCTGCCGGAGTTGTGGATCGACAACGCCAGCGCCTCGCGCACCACCGCCGCCCCCTTGAATCGCGGCCCGACGAGCAACTCCTCATGCCACCGCCCCAACGGAACGTCGGGCATGCGCCGCCTTACGGAGTCGATGGCGATGACTCCGGCGACCAGCCCTTCGAACGCGCAGACGTCGCGCAGCGTCCGACCGATCGTCGTCACGCGCATTCCGTGTTTGACCAGTACGCCGTCGTCGGGAAGCCAGGCGTACCGCTGCCGGATCCCGGAGCTTTTCAAGGGACGCCCGCCCGGCCGTTTCCCGTCGACATGCAGCACGTCGACCGCGGGCTGCCCCGTCCCGGGCACATCGATGCGGTGCAACCGTGCCGCCGCCGTGCCCGCCACGACTGCAGCGTCGAGCGTGAGCGCCACCGCCGCCGCCCGCGCCGTCGCTTGTTGCCATGGCGGCAGTTCGGCGTAGCGGAGCAGCGGCATGGCGATCTCGGCGGTCAGCGCGATGTGTTCGGCGTCGCCGCGAGCGCGCGCCCCGGCCCTCGTGCGCATGTCGATGAGTCCAAAGTGTTCCCCCCAGTTCCTCATGCCGGCAGTGTGGCGCGGGTTGGCGTTTCCCGCCGTGCGATTGCTTTGCGACGGCCCCTCTTTTTGTGGATCAACCTCACCCTGTGGAGAAACGTGGACGCGGTGCTGCGGAAGCCCCCACCCACGGCCCAAACCACGGGGTCCACACCACGGGGTCGCCCACGCCTCAACCCAAACCACGGGGTCCAAACCACGGGGTCGCCTCAAAAATGGCCCTAAACCACGGGGTCGACACCGAACCCGTGGTTTGGACCCCGTGGTTTAGCGATACGGCGGACCGCCGGGCACGAAGCCGCAGGCACCGTCGGCGACTCCGCGCTGCGTGCTGCACTCCTCCGCGACTTCTTCAGAGGCCCCCGCACACGACGAAACGGCGGGGCCCTCCCTCGTTTCCAGCCTCCACGGCCCCGTCCACCACCGACAACGCGAAAACCCGGCCCCATCGGGAACCGGGTCGAATGCGGATCAGTCGAGGAACGCTACTTGTTCAGCTTGCGGTACTCGAAGACCTGGTCGATGATGCCGTACTCCTTCGCCTGCTCGGCGGTGAGGATCTTGTCGCGGTCGGTGTCCAGGCGCACCTGCTCGGCGGTCTGGCCGGTGTGGCGGGCCAGGGTCTCCTCCATGAGGGTGCGCATGCGCTCGATCTCGGCGGCCTGGATCTCCAGGTCGGACACCTGGCCCTGGACGCCCTGGGTGGCGGGCTGGTGGATGAGCACGCGGGCGTTGGGCAGGGCGGCGCGCTTGCCCGGCGCACCGGCGGCGAGCAGCACGGCCGCGGCCGACGCGGCCTGGCCCAGGCACACCGTGTTCACGTCCGGGCGGACGTACTGCATGGTGTCGTAGATGGCCATCAGCGACGTGAACGAGCCGCCGGGCGAGTTGATGTACATGGTGATGTCGCGGTCGGGGTCCAGCCCCTCGAGCACGAGCAGCTGCGCCATGATGTCGTTGGCGGCGGTGTCGTCGACCTGCGATCCGAGGAAGATGATGCGCTCCTCGAAAAGCTTGTTGTACGGGTTCGATTCCTTCGCGCCGAAGCTGGAGTGCTCGACGAAGGACGGCAGCACGTAGCGCGACTGCGGCATCTGCATGTTGGTGCTCATCTCCATGTTCGTTGCGGACTGGTGCGTTTCGGGCTTCTGGCCGGGGTATTCGCGGTGCATTGTCGTGGCTCGCTTTCTGCGCCCGGCCTACTTGCCGGCGTCCTCGCCGCGGGCGACGTCGGCGGTGCGTTCGGCGGCGTCGTTGGCGGTCTCGCGGGCGTCCTTGAGGGAGGTCACCACGTGGTCGACGAAGCCGTACTCGAGGGCTTCGGCGGCGGTGAACCAGCGGTCGCGGTCGGAGTCTTCGACGATGCGCTCGAGCGGCTGGCCGGTGTGCTCGGCGATGAGGCGCGCCATTTCCTTCTTCGTCTGGGCGAACTGCTCGGCCTGGATGGTGATGTCGGAGGCGGTGCCGCCGATGCCGGCGGACGGCTGGTGCATCATGATGCGGGCGTGCGGCAGGGCGTAGCGCTTGCCGGGGGTGCCGGCGGACAGCAGGAACTGGCCCATCGAGGCGGCGAGGCCCATGCCGTAGGTGGCGACGTCGCACGGCACGAACTTCATGGTGTCGTAGATGGCCATGCCGGCGGTGACGGAGCCGCCCGGGGAGTTGATGTACAGGGCGATGTCACGCTCGGGGTCCTCGGCCGCCAGCAGCAGCATCTGGGCGCACAGCTTGTTGGCGATCTGGTCGTCGACCTGGTCGCCGAGGAACAGGATGCGCTCCTTCAGCAGCTTGTCGAACACGGAGTCGGCCGGGGCGTGGTTCTGGTCGCTCATCGAAAAAGGGTTTCCCTTCCATTTCGCCTTCGCCGCCGTTTCACGGGCGGCCCGCCTCGGGGGCGGGATCTCTCATTGAGGGTAACGAAAGGGACCGTCCCTTTGTTTCGGGACGGCCCCATGTTCGCTGTCAGCGTCGGAGCCGGGGTTCGGCGGCGCGCATCCCCGGGCCCGGTCCCCCATCGTCGCGGGTGGGCCGGGATCCGTCGGTGCTTTTCGCTTTGCGACGGCCCCGGTTCCGCGTGGGGGTTTACTTCTCGGCGTCGGTCTCGTCGGCCTTCGCCTCGGCGTCGTCGGCCTTGACGTCGGACTCGGGGGCCTCGGCCTCACCGAAGAACTCGGCGACGTCGATGTCGTTGCCGTCGGTGTCCTTGACGGTGGCCTTCAGGATGGACACCGCCAGGGCCTTGCCGCGGCGGACGTCGGCGAAGAGGTTGGCGAGCTGGCCGGACTGCTGGACCTGCTGGATGAACTGGTTCGGGTCCATGCCGTAGGACTGGGCGGTGAACAGGATGTGGTCGGTGAGCTCCTGCTGGGAGACCTCCGGCTGCTCCTGCTCGGCCAGCTCGTCGAGGAAGAGCTGGGTGCGCACGGCCTCTTCGGCGGAGGTGCGGGAGTCGGCGTCGAACTGCTCGCGGGTGGTGCCCTGCGCCTCGAGCATGGAGTTCAGGACGGCCTCGTCGCCGCCGAACTGGCCGAGCAGCTGCTGCAGCTGGCCCTCGACCTGCTCCTTGACGACGCCCTCCGGCAGCGGCACCTCGGTCTTCTCGAGGGCGGCGGCGAGGACCTTGTCGCGGATCTGCTGGGCCTGCTCGCCCTTCTTGGTGGTCTCGACCTGCTTGGCCAGGTCCTCGCGCAGCTCGTCGATGGTGTCGAACTCGGAGGCCATCTGCGCGAACTCGTCGTCGGCGTCGGGCAGCTCGCGGACCTTGACGGACTGGACGGTGACGGTGACCTGGGCGTCCTCGCCCTCGTGCTCGCCGGCGACGAGCTTGGTGCCGAACTCCTTGGACTCGCCCTGGGCCAGGCCGATCACGGCGTCGTCGAGACCGTCGATGAGGTCGTCGGAGCCGACCTGGTAGGACAGGCCCTCGGTGGAGGCCTCCTCCAGCTCCTCGCCGTCGACGGTGGCCGACAGGTCGATGGAGATGAAGTCGCCGTCCTCGACGGCGCGCTCGACGCCGGTGAGGGTGCCGAAGCGGGCGAGGAGGTTGTCGAGCTCGGCCTGCACGGCCTCGTCGTCGGCCTTGAGGGCGTCGACCTCGACGGAGATGTCGGCGAAGTCCGGCAGCTCGATCTCGGGGCGGACGTCGACCTCGGCGGTGAACTCGACGAGCTCGCCGTCCTCCAGCTTGGTGACGTCGACGTCGGGCTGGCCGATGACCTTCAGGTCGTGCTCCTCGACGGCCTGGCCGTAGCGGGAGGGGACCATCTCGTTGAGGACCTGCTCGAGGATGGGGCCGCGGCCGATGCGGGCCTCGATGAGCTTAGCCGGGGCCTTGCCCTTGCGGAAGCCCGGGATCTGGACCTGCTGCGCGAGGGCCTCGTGGGCCTTGTCGAATTCCGGCTTGAGCTCGTCGAAGGGGACCTCGACGGTGATCTTGACGCGGGTGGCGCTCTGCTGCTCGACGGAGGACTTCACTGGTTGCACACTCCTGTTAGTAGATGTGAGTTAAATGATTTCACAGACCACGGGAGTGCCCGTGATGCTGGTCGGGGTAGCGGGATTTGAACCCACGGCCCCTCGCTCCCAAAGCGAGTGCGCTACCAAGCTGCGCCATACCCCGTTGTGAATTTGTCCCGCATCCCATCCCCCGCCGCGATCGGCCCGGCACGCCGTTGGGCGGTGCGGTCGGGTCGTCGTGAAGCGAGTCATGCGATGACGTCGTGCAGTCTACGTGGCCGCCTTTCGCGGGGCGATCACCGCCCCGGTTTAAGCCCGTGGCGCGTCGATTATGGCGGCGGGCGCGCGGTGCGCTATAGTTTCCCCCACGTTCACGTAGGGGCGCGTTTCGCTTTACGACGATGCCGCCGCCCCGGTTGAGCTGCGGGGATGTCGTATAGTGGCTAATACCTCAGCCTTCCAAGCTGAAGACGCGGGTTCGATTCCCGTCATCCCCTCCACGTGAAAACACCCTCCGACCGGCGTCGGAGGGTGTTCTTCTTTTCGGCGGGATCCCGGGACCCAGCGGTCGTTGCAACACCCCGGCACACCAAGAGAATCCTCCCCGCAATCCGTCACGGACATGTCACGACCGCTCACGACAGCGTGCCCGCGTCACGGTTTCATACAGCGTCGATCACAAGTCGGCGGCACTGTCCTTTCGGGTCTTTTGCCGTCGTGACGCGCAACTATTCTTGGCGGCATGGATCCCCGCATCATCGACAAGGACACCGGCGTCGAGCTGTGGACCGCCGCCGAATGCGCGGAGTTCACCGGCACCGCGCGCGGTACGTTCACCAGCTATGCGGGCCGCGGCAAGGCGCCGGTGCCCGCGACGAAGCTCCACGGGCTGACCCTGTGGAACTCCGACGACGTGCGCGAGTGGCAGAAGGGCCGCGAAGCGAAGCGCAAATAATCGGCCCGCTCTCCGGCCGGTCAGCCCGGGCGGACCGTCAGCCCAGGTAGTGGGCGGCGACGACGTCGGCGATCTCGTCGGCGTCGTTGTGGGCGACGAGCACGCCGTGGCCGTGACCCGGCAGCTCGATGAGCTCGCCGCCCATCGCCGCCTGCATCGCGCGGCCACCCGTGCCGGTCACCGCAGCGTCACGGTCGTAGTGGAGCAACAGCGGCTTCGACTCGAGGGCGTCACCGTTGAGCTCCACGGCCGTCCCCTGCCCCGGCCAGCCGAGGCACAGCTGCCCCGACGCCAGCGCGTCGGCGTTGAGGCGGAAGATGTCGCCGCCGGTGAACTGGTCGACGTACGTGCGGGGGATGCGGGAGGGGTCGGCGGCGGTGACGTTGTCGTTGCAGATGATCGCCCGCTCGACGACTCCCATCGCCTCTGTCTGCGCGATCACGTCTTCCGGGGTCGCACCCTCGGGAAGTTCGGGCATCTCCACCTCGCCGGTGACCACGGCGTCGGCGATGTCGGGCCACATGCTCTCCGAGTACGTCGCCGCGAAAGTCTGCTGCAACAGCACCGACTGATTGCCGGCGCCGGGGCGCAGCAGGTTCGCCGCGAAGGAATGGCCGCGCCACGCGACGGGCAGGACGCCGTCGGCCAGCTGCATGAACGCCTCCGGGTCATCGGCGAAGGCGGCGGGCACGTCGCCCACCTGAGTCGGCGGCGGGTAGACCTGGCCCGGCGCGCCGACCTCCTCGTTGATGCGCTGCGACCAGCGCGCGTACACCTGCAGGGCGGTGGTGCCCAGGCCGTACTCGTCGTCACGGTCGGCGATCCACTGGAACATCGCGTTGAGAGCCTCGCGGCGCCACGGCTCGCGCGAGTCTCCGAGCCGGAAGTAACGGTCCGCCGGATCGAGCGAGGAATCCAGCACCATCCGACCCGTCTTGTCCGGGAACAGGGTCGCGTAGGTGCTCATCAGATCCGTGCCGTAGGACAGGCCGTAGAGGTGCATGACGTCCTGGCCGAGCACGTCGCGGACGTGGTTGAGGTCGCGGGCGGTGTTCTCCGTGGTGATGGTCCCCGCGTACCCCGGATCGTTGGCTTCGCAAGAGGCGTGCATTGCGCCGACCTGCCCGGAGAGCAGACCCGTCATCGGGATGTCCGCCACGTTGCAGTTCAGCGGGGTGCCCCAGGTCAGGCCGCGCGGCTCGACGGCGATGAGATCGAAGTGTTCCCGGACGGCGGTCGGCATCTTCACGGCCTCGTCGGAGAACATGCCCAACGCGTCGCCGCCGGGGCCGCCGGGGTTGCCCGCGATGACGCCGCGGCGCTCCCCCGTCGCCGGAACCCGACTGACGGTGAGGGAAATGGTCGCACCCTCCGGGTCGGAATAATCGCGCGGCACGTCGATGTCGGCGCACACGGTGCCCGGCGCGGTCATCGCCGCAGTGGGGCACGCGCCCCAATCCAATCCGCCGAGATCGTCCGGACCAGCGGGGCCACCGGCCGACGCCTGCGGCACCGACAGCAGCGTGCCCGCCAGCGCGAGCGCCGTGACCGGGGCCAACGCCCTGCGGAAGAAGGACGTCCGGGACGACGGGGCCGATGAGGCTCGGCTCGCGGACCGGGCCTCGGCACCATGCTCTGCGGCGGAAGCGGCGCCGGATGCGGCGGCGGACGCCGCGCCGAATGCGGCAAGGGACGGCTTCTTCATGGGGCGCACGGGGATAAACACCTTTCATCGACTGCAACGAACGGTATCGAATCGCAACGCCGGCCGCACGCCGTTCAACGCGCGGTAATCAGGGCAAGAAGATCAGGGCACAGACCGCACCCGGTAGACGAGCACCGCACCGACGGCGGTGAGCGCTCCCGCGAAAACGTACAAGCCGGGGTATCCGCCGAGATTCGCCAACGCGAATGCGGCGAGCACCGGGGCGGCCATGTTCGGGCCGGCGACGGCGAGGTTCATGACGCCGACATCACGCCCGCGCTCGTCGGCCTTGGGCAGCACCTGGTTGATCAGGGCCTGATCGACGGCCATGAACACGCCCCACGACAGACCCAACAGCACCGCCGCACCGACGACCATGGCGAAGCTTCCGGCGAACGCCATGATCGCGCAAGCCCCGGCGACGCCCATCGACGACAACGCCACGAACGCCCGTCGCTTGCCCATCTTGTCGGACACCTTGCCCGACAGGATCGCCGTGACGATGACGCACAGCGCATACGCGCCGGTCAGGACGAGCACGCCGGCATCCGGGTCGGGGTGGCCGATGTGATCGCGCAGGTAATAGAACAGGTAGAACAACGCGACCGAGTTGCCCGTGGTCACCAGGAACCGGGCGATGAACACCCACGTGAAGTCGCGGTAGAGCCCTCCGGGCACCTCGGCGACGGCGGGCACCACGGCGTCATCGACCCCGTCGGCGTCGTCAAGCACCGGCGACGCAGCCGCCTGCGACCGCACCCGGGACACGTCGCGGAAGCCCGGCAGGAACTGGCCGATGAACACCAGCAGCAGCGCCGCGGTGACGATGTACGCCAGCCCCAGATCGAACACAGTGGCCACGACGGTGCCGAGCACCACGCCGAGGGTGTACGTCAGCCCCAGCACACCCGAGACCACGCCGTACTGATTGTCCGGCACCGTATCGGGCGCCACCGCCTGGGCCGCGTTGATCGACGCCGCGATGGCCAACTGGAACACCGCCCACCCGATGGTCAACGCCATGAAGCCCGGCGCGGCGCCGAGGAACACCAGCGACCCGGCCGCCGCCAGCCCGCCGAAGAGGATCCACGGGGCGCGGCGGCCCCACCGCGTGTCCGTGCGGTCCGACAACCACCCGGCCAGCGGGTGCCCGATGATGGAGAAGAACCCGCCGACCGCCATGAGCAGCGCGAACTTCTCCTCCTTCGCCCCCGGATGCCAGATGAGGATCTGCTGCGCCAACAACAGCTGCGTCGGCGCCGCCCACGAAATGTTCTGCCCCAGGTACAGCAGTCCGTACCGCACGATCCAGCCGGTGGTCACCGGCGTGCGTTGGGCGGGGTCGGCGGTGAAACGCCCGACGTCGGAGACGGCGCGTTCGGCGGAGCTGGCGCGTTCGGCGGAGCTCATCCCTGCGCCCCCTCCGCCCCCTCCGGCTTCGGCGGCTGCGCCCGCACGTTGGGGTCGGTGTCCTCGTCGGCGACGGGGTAACGCCGGCCCGCAGTGTAGCGCCGGTGCAGCTCCGGGGTGATCCGCCCGGTGCGGGCCAGCTCGGCCAGCAGGCGGCCCGACGGCTTCATCGTCCGCTCCTGCGTCTCGTAGTCCAGGTGGACGATGCCGAATCGCGGTTCTTCGCCGTCGGCCCATTCCCAATTGTCCACGAAGCACCAGTGGTACCAACGCTCGATGGACACGTCCGACTCGGCGATGGCCCGCAGGTGCTCCAGGATGAACCGCGGCCGGAACGACTCCAGCCTGCGGTCGGCGGCCGCGGCGTCCGGGTTGGCGTAGTCCCCGGCCGGATTCGGCTTTGCGACGCCCTCGTCCCCGCCACCGACCGACAGCTCCAGGTCTCCGAGATCGCAGGTGCCGTTTTCCGTGATCCACACCGGTCCGCCGAAACGCTCGTTCAGGTCGCGGGCGCATTCGACCAGGCCCTCGGGGTGGATTTCCCACCCGAGGTCGTTGACCGGGGCCCCGACGAAGGTGCCGTCGTCGAACTTGTCGACGGCAGTGCGCGAGTAGTAGTTCAGGCCCAGGAAGTCGTGGTGGCGGCCCGACGGCAGTCCACGCGCGACCTTCGCCCCGCCGAGCAGCGGATGGAACTTCCCCGCCAGGTGGGCGTCGGCGACGATGTCCTGGAACAGGTGCCGGTTGAGCCGCGTCAGGCCGCGGTGGATGGGGTTGCGCGGATTGCGCGGGGCGAACGCCCGGGCGTGGTGGGCGATGCCGACCTTCGCCCGGTCGCCCTGGATGCCGTGGATGACCTCGTAACCGCGGATGTGGGACACCGCCATGTTGCGCAGCACGGCCATCGTGTCGCCCCACGAGCGGTTGCCCGGCGGGCCCGAGCGGAACATGTGCGCCTGGGTGGCGTACACGTTCGGCTCGTTGACGGTGATCCACTCGTCGACGAGGTCGTCGAGCGCCCGGACGGTCATCTCCGCGTAGCGCAGGAAGGCCGCCGGCGATTCATCGGAGGTGAAGCCGCCGCGCCGGGCGAACCAGAGCGGATTGACGAAGTGGTGGAGCGTCACCAGCGGGCGGATCCCCTTGTCCCGCAGGTCGGCGATCTCCTCGCGGTAGCGATCGAGCACCGCATGGTCGAACTCCCCCGGCCGCGGTTCGATGCGCGCCCACTCCACGCCGATGCGGGCGATGGGCAGGCCCAGCGACGCCATGAGCTCGTTGTCCTGCCGCCACCGGTTCCAGTGGTCGGTGGCGCGCAGCGGGGTCGAACCGTCGGCGATGTTGCCGGGCTCGCGGGCCCAATCGAACCAGTCGTTGTTCTCGTCGCCGCCCTCGATCTGCCCGGCGGCCGACGCCGTGCCGATGAGCAGGCCCCGCAGATCGACGTCGTGATGCAACGGCTCGGCGAGCGGCGACGTGCGCGGTTGAGGATGGAGGGTTCGGTCATTGGCGGGCCCATTGGTTGACATGACGACACCCTATGTCACGCATCGTGCCGAATTCATGGTTTCCAAACAGAACGCTACGGGTTCCGCGCGCCGACGGCGTCGTCGTAAAGCAACCGACCAAAGCAACCGAATCTTTCGCGGAAAAATCCGCTCCCCCTGGAACGAATCGCGGCCCCGGCCCGTTGTCGATGATGTACCCCGAACAAAAATCACGTTAGGACCGTGACCCACCCGATGGATGCATTCCTCCTCATCGCCGTCGTGATCATCGGCGGCGTCCTCCTGATCCAGATGGCGCAGGGCCGCCAGAACAAGGCCATCCAACAGCGCGCCCACGACGACGTCGCCGATGCCGTGGCCGACGCCCGCCGCTGGATCGAACGGCTGGGATCGCAGGTGCTGTCCATCGCCGGCTCCGACACCGCCTCCACCCAGGCGATGGCCGACGCCTCCGAGCGGTACAACGCGGCGTCGGCGCAGATCTCCACCGCCAACACCGTCAAGCAGGCCCAGCTCGCCCGCGAATCCGCGCTCGAAGGCCTGCACTACGTCGCCGCGGCCCGCGAAATCATGGGCATGCCCGCCGGACCCGCGCTGCCGCCGCTGGAAGGCCAGCGATCCGCCGGATCCGTCACCGAACAGCGCACCATCGAACACGAGGGCCGGCAGATCTCCGCGTCGCCCGTGCCCACCGAACAGACCCCCAACTACTACCCGGGCGGCAAGGTCGCCGGACGCCCCGTGCCCGCCGGCTGGTACTCCGAACCGTGGTGGCAATCCGCCCTGCGCACCGGCATGTGGACCATGGGTTCCGTGCTGCTGTTCTCCATGATGTTCAACGGCATGGCCGGCGTCGCCTACGCCGCCTCCGACTTCGAAAGCGGCGTCGGCGACGGCTCCGAGGGGGTCGGCGACATGGGCGACGGCGACATGGGAGCCGGTGGCGACGGCGGCGACGGCGGCGACATGGGCGATGCCGGTGATGGCGGGGACATGGGCGGCGACATGGACGCCGGAGATGGCGGCGGATTCTTCGGCGGCGACGACGGCGGCTTCTTCGACGGCGGCATGTTCGGCGGCGACGGCGGCGGATTCGACTTCGACTTCTAGAGTCGTCCGCCGGAGTTTCCCCCGGTCACGCCCGCTCCGCAAACGACGACGGCGGCATCCCACATGACGTGGGATGCCGCCGTTCGACATCTGAACCGCAGACGCGGGGCTACTCCTGCTCGGGCAGGGCCGGGGCGATGCCGGTCTTCTCGTACTCGGCGAGGATGTCGATGCGGCGCTGGTGGCGCTCCTCCTCGCTCCACGGCTGGGCGACGAAAGCGTCGACGATGGCCAGCGCCTCCTCCTCGGAGTGCATGCGGCCGCCAAGGCCGATGAGCTGGGCGTTGTTGTGCTCGCGGGCGAGCTTGGCGGTCTCCACCGACCAGGCCAGGGCGCAGCGAGCACCCTTGACCTTGTTCGCCGCGATCTGCTCGCCGTTGCCGGAACCGCCGAGCACGATGCCCAGCGAACCCGGGTCGTTGACCGTGCGTGAGGCGGCCTCGATGCAGAAGGCCGGGTAGTCGTCGGCGGCGTCGTACACGTGGGCGCCGCAATCGACGACCTCGTGGCCCGCCTTTTCCAGGTGGTCCTTGATCAGGTTCTTCATCTCGAAGCCGGCGTGGTCCGCGCCAAGGTAAATACGCATGAGCCAAGCATAACCAGGCGCGGGGCGCGGGGGTGCACGCGATCGCCGCGGGTCCGACCGGGACGGCCGGGTCACCCCCCTCCCCCGATCTTCTCTCCTGACCAACGGCGTTCGTTCGTCCATTCGATGCAAAAACATAGCTGATCCGAATGGGCTGACAATCTGCGGTTGCTGCGGAAGTCGCAGCTCCGATCAGGCGGTCGCCGCGGGATCGGATCCCCGGCGCCTGGCGCAGCCACGGACGCCAACACGCATCAGGAGTGCATCATGAAGAAGTCCACCATCGCCGTCGGTCTCACCGCCCTGGCCCTCGTCCTCGCCGCATGCGACGGGTCGTCGTCGACGGCCGACGCCGCCCAGGCGGACACTGGTCCGGCCGACGCCGCCCAGGCCGACGCCACCCGGGAAGGCCCGGCCCAGATCGGCGACACCGTCCACCTGGGCGAGGCCGACATCACCACGTCGAACCTCCGCAACGCGGGCGTCGACGTCTTCGGCGACAATCAGGTGTGCGCCGACGTCACCGTGGTCAACGTCTCGGAATCCGACGTCGTCAGCCTCAACCCGTTCGATTGGAAGCTCACCGACACCAACGGCGTCATGCTGAGCACCGAGTTCGGCGGGGCCACCGATTACGACTCCGTCGAGCTCACCCCGGGCGGCAGCAAGTCGGGCACCCTGTGCTTCAAGTCGGACGCGGCGCCGGGCGAGTACACCTTGACCTACGAGAAGACCTTCAGCTTCACCTCGAAGCCCACCGAATGGAAGGGAGCGCTGTAGGTCGCCGACTCCCGGGCTGCGGCATGGGGGCGTAAAGTAGCTGGAGAACGCGTTTTTTCCAACCCCCGGCCCCGAGGAACCCCCGTGCATCGGCCCCCAGCAGTCCGCACCGTCCGCCACGACATCAATCAGAAGCCGTTCATCGTGATCTGGGAGGTGACGCGGGCCTGCGGCCTGGTGTGCAAGCACTGTCGGGCCGACGCCCAGCATGAGCCCCACCCGGATCAGCTGACCACGGAGGAGGGCAAGCGGCTGCTCGATGCGTTGTCGTCGTACGACAAACCGCTGCCGTTGGTGGTGTTCACCGGCGGTGACCCGTTCGAGCGGGCCGATCTGGAGGAACTGACCGAGTACGGCACGGCGAAGGGTCTCAACATTTCCCTGTCGCCGTCGGTGACGCCGCGGTTGACGCCGGAGCGCATCCGGTCGCTGCGGGCCGCCGGCGGCAAGGCGATGTCGATGTCGCTCGATGGTGCGACCACGACGACGCATGATGCGTTCCGCGGTTTTTCGGGCACGTTCGAAAAGACCGTCGAGATGGCGCCGGTGATCAACGAGGCCGGCTACCGCCTGCAGATCAATTCGACGCTGACCCGCGACAACATCGGCGAAGCCCCCGCCCTGATGAAGAAGGTCATCGAGATGGGGGCGAAGATGTGGTACGTCTTCTTCCTCGTGCCCACCGGTCGCGGCGCGGCGCTCAACTGCCTGTCGCCGGAGGAGCGCGAGGACGTGCTCAACTGGTTGGTCGACGTTTCCGACCGCATCGCCATCAAGACCACGGAGGCGCCGCAGTATCGGCGGGTGGTGCTGCAGCGGCGCGAGGCGGAGGAGACCGGCGCCCCGAAGTACGAAGGTGGGCCGCTTTACGACGAGCTGACCCGCAAGACCACCGAGCTCCTCGGCGAGCACCCGGCGAAGCCCCGCCCGCCGCGATCGCCGATGGCGGTGAACTCGGGTTCCGGTTTCGCGTTCATCGACCACATCGGCGACGTTTACCCGAATGGTTTCCTGCCGCTGCACTGCGGCAACGTGAAGGAAACGGATTTCCGGGAGATCTACTCCGAGTCGCCCGTGTTCAAGGAGTTGCGCGACCCGGACAACTGGCACGGCAAGTGCAGCGTCTGCGGGTTCCACAATGTCTGCGGCGGTTCCCGGTCGACGGCGTTCGCCCTGACCGGCGACTACCGTGCCTCCGACCCGACGTGCGTGTACGTCCCGCCGGCCTGGCACCCGGACGCCGGCGGCGGTGTCGACGCCAGTGCGGAGGCCGTCGAGCAGCGTTGATGCGGGCGTCGGGTCAGGTGTGGGGCCGGAGGCGGAAATGACAATGCGGAGGGGCCGGTTGGCCAATCCCTCCGCAGGTCAGCCTGTTAGTCGAACTGGGGGCTCTCGGTGCGCGACCGCTTCAGTTCAAAGAAGTGCGGGTAGCCGGCCAGCAGGATGGAGCCGTCGAAGATCTTCCCGGCCTCCTCGCCGCGCGGAATGCGGGTGAGCACGGGGCCGAAGAAGGCGGTGTCGCCGAGCTTGACCACCGGGGTGCCGACCTCGTCGCCGACCTCCTTCATGGCCTCCGCGTGGTTGTCGCGCATGAGCTCGTCGAAATCCGTGGTCAGGGCCTGCGCCAGGCGCTCCTCCGGTAGGCCGACTTCCGCGAGGGCCTCGGTGATCAACTCATCGAACGCGTGGGCCGGCTCGTCGACGCGCGCGTGACGGTCGATGCGGTCCTCGTCGTGGATCTTCGTGCCCAGCGCCGTGTAGAGCTTGTCGACGGCCTCCTGACCATCCTGGTCGAACACCGCATTGAACAGGCGCGCCGGAGTCCAGTTGCACTCCATCATGAACTTGTACTCTTCCGGCAGTTCCTCGCGGCCCTCGTTGAGAACCGACAGGCTCATCGGCTTCCACTCGACCTCGATGTCGCGGACCTTCTCCACTTCCTTGATCCAGCGGGAGGTGATCCAGCAGAACGGGCAGGAAACGTCGAAGTAAAAGGTGACCTTGTCTCGGGTGCTCACGTGAATTCCTCCTGAAGAGTTGATTGCCGAGTTGATTGCCGACGAGTTGCTTGACTCATCAACCAATAATCTCGTCACCGACTATAGGGAGGGATCTTCCCGCCCGCACACGCCTGCCGCGCGCCGGCACGAACGCGACACACCGGCCCGGCACTCACCCGACGCACGCGCCCGACACGAACGCGACGCCCGGCGCGGCCGACTACTCGGGGAAGGGCAGCCCCGTGGCCTCCAGCGAATCGGCGGCGGCCTCCAGGTACGCCGGCCAGTCGGCGTAGTCCAGGAACTCCGAACCGACCTCGTGGTCCATGGACACCAGGCGACCCGAGCGCATGTCCAGGCAGTAGTTGTTTCCGCCGAAGTCCATGACCAGCGGGATCCACGCCTCGTGGTACCACTTGCCCTCGGAGTCGGCGCCCTCCCCGTCGGTGTTTTCGAAGTCGTCGAACTCGCCGTCGGCCTGCAGCTTGGTCCACAGCTTGTAGTCGTTCAGGATCGACGCCGGCGCCGCGATCCAGCCACCGTCCCACGGCTCGCCGTCCACCGACCCGTGCCGCAGCCACGACGCCCGCACGTAATCCGGCAGCGTCACACCGAGGTCGGCCTGCAGCTGGTCCAGTTCCGCCTCCGTTGCGGGGGCTCCCAGGGCATCGTCGTCAAGCACTGCCTCGATCCGATCCCACGCCGCGTTGACCCGATCGACCTTGCCAGCATCATTGCTCAGTTCATTCATGCGGCAAAGTGTATTTTTAGTCGGCCCACCGCGCCACGGATGCCGATCCGGGGACGCGGTTACCCTGGTCGCATGACTTCCACGAACCTGACGCAGACCGAGGCCGCCGACCGCGCGGCCATGCTCGAGGTGTCCCACTACGACATCTCCCTCGACGTCACCGGCGCCCCCGGCACCACCGCCGCCCCGGGCGACGACACCTTCCGTTCGACCACCACCGTGACGCTGACCGCGAAGCGGGACGGCACCACCTTCCTCGACCTCCGCAACGCCGACATCCGCTCCGTCACCATCGATGGCACGGACGTCACCGACGCCGCCTGCGGCGGGTCGAAGGAGCTTTACGACGACGAACGCGGCCTCATCCTCGATCTCACCGCAGGCGACCACGTGGTCGTCGTCGACGCCGATTGCCGCTACACCACCACCGGCGAAGGCCTGCACCGCTTCACCGACCCCGCCGACGAACAGACCTACCTCTACTCCCAGTTCGAAACCGCCGACGCCAAACGCGTCTTCGCCTGCTTCGACCAGCCGGACCTCAAGGCCACCTACACGATGGACGTCACCGCACCCGGCGACTGGACCATCGTGTCCAACTCCGAACCCGAAGTAGCCGACATCGCCCCCGCCGACGGCGACATCGCGCCCCTCGACGGCCCCGCCGCCCGCATCCACCGCTTCCGCGTCGACGTGCCCCTGTCCACCTACCTCATCGCATTCTGCGCCGGCCCCTGGCACGAGGTCCGCGACCAATGGACCGGCACCGTCGCAAAGCACCCCGAAACCCCCGCCGACCACCAGCCCGACGGTGAGCTGACCATCCCCCTGGGCCTGTACTGCCGCGCCTCCATCGCCGAACACCTCGACGCCGAACGGCTCTTCCGCGAAACCAAGGAAGGCTTCGACTGGTACGCCGCCAACTTCGGCGAGCCCTACCCCTTCGGCAAGTACGACCAGATCTTCTGCCCCGAATACAACATGGGCGCAATGGAAAACGCCGGCGCCGTCACCATCCGCGACGAATACGTCTTCCGCTCCCGCACCACCGGCTACCTGTACGAACGCCGCAACGAAACCATCCTCCACGAAATGGCCCACATGTGGTTCGGCGACCTCGTGACCATGCAATGGTGGGACGACCTGTGGCTCAACGAATCCTTCGCCACCTGGTCCGCCTGCGCATCGCAGGCCGCCGTCAGCGAATACGACGGCGCCTGGACCACCTTCGCCAACGTCGAAAAGGCATGGGCCTACCAGCAGGACCAGCTGCCGTCGACGCACCCCATCGCCGCCGACGCCTCCGACATCGACACCGTCGACCAGAACTTCGACGGCATCACCTACGCCAAGGGCGCCTCCGTGCTCAAGCAGCTCGTGGCCTACGTCGGCGAAGACGCGTTCCTCGCCGGCGCCCGCCTGCACTTCGCCCGCCACCGCTTCGGCAACGCCACCTTCGACGACCTGCTCGGCGCCCTGTCCGAGGCGTCCGGCCGCGACCTGTCCGGGTGGGCCGACCAGTGGCTGACCACCACCGGCATCAACACCCTGTCGGCGGCCTACTCCACGAAGAAGGCCGAGGGTGGCGCCGCCGGGGATGGTGCCGGGGACGCTGCCGAGGGTGGCGCCGCCGAGGTCTACGACATTTTCGCCATCCGCCAGACCGGCGCCGAGCCCGGGGCGGGCGAGCTGCGCGACCACCGCGTGGCCATCGGCGTGTACGCGATGGACGGCGGACTGCTGCGCCGCACCCACCGCGTCGAGGTCGACGTCAAGGGCGAGATCACCGAGGTTCCCGAGATGTCGGGCGTGCCCGTCGGCGACGTCGTCCTGGCCAACGACGACGACCTGAGCTACTGCTTCATGGAGATGGATCCCGGGTCGTGGCTGTTCCTGCTGGAGAACATCGGCGCCTTCGCCGATCCGATGCCGCGCACCCTGGCGTGGTCGACGATGTGGGAGATGACCCGCGCGGCGAAGGTCCGCGCCCGCGATTTCGTGGCCATGGTGCTGCGGGGCGCGCCGTCGGAGGATCAGATTTCGGTGCTCGAGCGCGTTTTGTCGCAGGCGGTGGCGGCCGTCGAGCGGTACGCCGCGCCCGATTGGGTCGCCGAGGGGCGTCGCCTGCTCGGCGAGGGGCTGCTCGATCATGCCCGCGCCGCGGAGGCCGGGTCCGACGCCCAGTTGGCGTTCGTCAATGCCCTGGCGATGCTGCCGGCCGACGGCGCCGGTTCGCTCGAGGTCTTCCGCGCGATTCTCGCCGGCGAGCCCGGGTCGGTCGGGCTGGACGGGCTGACCGTCGACGAGGACATGAAGTGGAACGCGCTGACCGTGCTCGTCGCCGCCGGCGACAAGGGGGTGTCCGATATTGCGGCGGCCGAGCAGGCCGACCAGTCGGCGCTGGGGACGCAGGCTGCGGCGAAGGCGCGTGCGGCGATCCCGGCGGCGGACAACAAGATCCGCGTGTGGAACACCTGCACCGCCACCGGGGCCGCCGCCCCGTCGAATCTGATGTTGCGGTCGATGATCGCCGGTTTCACCGCGCCCGGTTCGGATGGGTTGCTCGGCGACTTCACCGACCGGTACTTCGCCGAGGCTCCGTCCTGGTGGGGCCGGTATTCCTCGGAGACGGCGCAGCGGATGCTCGATGGCCTGTACCCGCACTGGGAGGTCTCGCAGGAGGGACTGGACAAGGCTTCGGCGGTGCTTGACGACGCCTCGGTGCCCAACCCCGTCAAGCGCATCGTCGCGGAGAACCGTGACCGCGTCGAGCGGGCGTTGGCCGCCCGCGAGTGCGACGGGTACGTCCCGGAGCAGTAGAAGTCGGGCGCGGCAGTGGGCGGGTCGGTGCGCTCGACCGCCCCGCCGCCCGTAGCGTCGCCGCGTCGATGGCCCACCGCTCCGCCAATGTGGTGACTGTGGGCCGCGCCGCTGGCCGCACTCCTCGCCGCGTCGCCGCGTGGGTAGCCTGGTGGGCATGACCAACGGCCAGCCCTCTCAGGCGGCGCCCGGTGATGGGCAGCCGCAGTTCAGTGATTTCTACCGCGAGGTCGGCGAGGATACGTTCGCGAAGGTGGTGCACGGTTTTTACGTGCGCGTGCGCGAGGACGACATCCTCGGTCCGATGTATCCCGCCGATGATTGGGAGGGCGCCGAGCGGCGCTTGCGGATGTTCCTCGAGCAGTACTGGGGTGGTCCCACCACGTACAACGAGGAAAGGGGCCATCCGCGGCTGCGCATGCGTCATCACCCGTTCGTCGTCGATATGGCGGCCCGTGACCGGTGGCTGGAGTTGATGGCGTTGTCGCTGGCCGAGGTGTCCGACGAGGAGCTGCCGAAGCCCCACCGCGACGCCATGTGGGAGCACATGGTGCGGGTGGCGGACATGCTCATCAACACCCACGCGTAGCTGCTGTACCCCGCGCGGCCTCCCGCCTCGCGTCGCCCCCTCCCCCGTCCCTCGCCGGCTCCCGGCAAGGTCTCAACCCCGCAGGCTCGCCACACCCCAAACTCCCCCGCCCCGCGCGGCCTCCCACCCCGCGCCGGCCATCCGCCCCGCGCCGGCCATCCGCCCCAACTCCCCCGCTCGCCCGCGCAGGCATCGCGCCACGGGCCACTTGCGCCCCACCTATAACAGCTCGATTTTGATCTGCATTTAGTCGGCTGATTTGTTGCAAGTCCGCCCGCAAAAGCCCAGGTGAGAATTTGAGAATTGCAACAAATCAGCCGACTAAATGCGGATCAAACCTCCAGTAGAGGGTGAGCCCACCAGAGAATGGGGCGAGTGGGGCGCATGAGGCGAGCGGGATGACTCGAAGGGGTGGAGCGACCGGCTGCGAGTGGGGCGGCTAGCGCGAGTAAGGCAGTTGGGACGAGTGGGCCGTCCCGACGCTCGCGGCAGAGGGATGCACCGTTGATGGCACCGGCGGGCGCGGCGATGGCGACACTGGCGGGCGCCGATGGCTACAACGGCAGAACCCCAAGCCCTTCGGAGGCGTAGACGCTTCCGAATCGCCCATCGAGTCGACGCCAACGCCCCTTCACCGACACCCGCACGGGCTCATCGGTGGAGGGCTTGACCGGGATGAAGCCCATGGCACACAAGGCGAACACCTCGCGCATGGAAATCTCGGCGACCGGGCCAACTTCACGCCCGGCAGCAGCAGTCGGGCCAACTTCACGCCCGGCAGCAGCAGTCGCGCCACGTTCACGCCCGGCAGCAGCAGTCGCGCCACGTTCACGCCCGGCAGCACCAGCAGTCAGGCCGCCCTCATTCCCCGAAGTATCGGCGAGACGGGCACCGCGGACGGTGAGGACCTTCTGGTCGAGCAGCGACGTCGGCAAGCCCTGCGGGCCCGATTCTTCCTTGGCCACTCCCCTCGCCTGCGTCTCCAAGTCGCGGAAGACGCCCGCCGGCACGGCATCGACGACGGTCCACCCACCGTCCACCGGCACACTGCCCGGCCACGAAGAATCGGCGGCGGCGCCGCACTCCAACGTCATCGGCACGGCGGCATCGATCTGCGGCACCGACCGGGCGTCACCCGTGACGGCGGACACAGCATCAGCCCGAACGACGACATCATCGCGACCACCGCGCCCCGGGCTGATGGCCATCGTGCGGCACGCCACCGGCCCAAAGGGAGTGGTCGCCCACACACGCGCAACACCCGCCGGCCGAGACGCCGCGACCAGGTCATCCGGCGACCCCGCGGGAAGCGCACGAACCCGGATCAACGCCTGCGCATCCAGCGCCACCGCCTTACGGGCGAGGACGCCGAGATTGGTCAGCGCCGCGACGTCATGGACGACGAGGGACTCCCCGCCCGTCGACGCCCCGGCCACCGACGCTCCACCCGCCGACGCCCCGGAACCGCCCCGGGCACCGGCGTCACTCATCGTCGCCACTGGCTTCGGCATTCGCCCCGGTACCGGCGGTCAGCTCGGGCGAGGCGAAACGCTCCAACGCCTTGCGCACCGTCGGCGTCAACTCGCTGGCGCGCGACTCCTCCAGGTCGAACAGCACCATCACGGTGGTCAGCACCGCCGCGATGTGGCCGTGCTCGTCCTTGATGGCCTGACGGATGGTGTACGACGTCTTGCCCATGTCGATGATCTCGGTGGCGACCAGCACTTCCCGGGTGTCGGGCAGCAGGGCGCGGAGGTAGTCAATCTCCATGTGACGCACCACGGTGCCCAACTTTCCGGTGCCGCCTTCAACGCTGGCCCGGGCGAAGGCGACGCGAGCCTCCTGCGCGTACTCGAGGTACGCGGTGTTGTTGACGTGCCCGTACTGGTCGAAGTCCGACCATCGCACGGGGATGGTGGTCAGGAAGGCATTGGTATCCGGCATCTCGTCCACTTCTCTCAGGTGATTCGCGGGTGCTTTGGGTGATTCGCGGGTACTTCGGGTTACTCGCGGGTGCTTCGGGTGATTCGCGGTTGTTCGGCGCGGGCCGCCGTTCGACGCCGCACCACCCGCCGGGCGGCTTTTCGACGCCGCACCACCCGCCGGGTGCGGTGGCGCCGGGAACATGCGCGGGGCCCGCGGCCACCGTCATCGGCGGCCACGGGCCCAGGCTAGCGCGGTCGACCCCCGCGCGGGGGCATCAGCGGGTCAGCTTGCGGTGCGTGACGCGCGACGGGCGGGCGGCCTCGGGGCCGAGGCGCTCGACCTTGTTCTTCTCGTAGCCCTCGAAGTTGCCCTCGAACCAGAACCACTGGCCCTCTTCGACGTTGCCCTCCCACGCGAGGATGTGGGTGCAGGTGCGGTCCAGGAACCAACGGTCGTGGGAAATGACCACGGCGCAGCCCGGGAAGTTCTGCAGGGCGTTTTCCAGCGACGACAGGGTCTCGACGTCGAGGTCGTTGGTCGGCTCGTCCAGCAGGATCAGGTTGCCGCCCTGCTTCAGGGTCAGGGCCAGGTTCAGGCGGTTGCGCTCGCCGCCGGACAGGACCTTCGACGGCTTCTGCTGATCCGCGCCCTTGAAACCGAAGGCGGACAGGTACGCGCGCGACGGCATCTCGTTCTGGCCGACGTGGATGTAGTCCAGGCCGTCGGAGACGACCTCCCACACGGTCTTCTCCGGGTCGATGTTCTCGCGGCCCTGGTCGACGTAGCTGAGCTTGACGGTCTGGCCGACCTTCACCTCGCCGGCGTCCGGCTGCTCCAGGCCGACGATGGTCTTGAAAAGCGTCGACTTGCCCACGCCATTCGGGCCGATGACGCCGACGATGCCGTTGCGCGGCAGGGTGAACGACAGGTCCTTGATCAGGACGCGGCCGTCGAAGCCCTTCTCCAGGTTCGACACCTCGACGACCTGGTTGCCCAGGCGCGGCGGCGTCGGAATCTGGATCTCCTCGAAGTCGAGCTTCTTGTACTGCTCGGCTTCCTCCACCATCTGCTCGTAGCGCTCGAGACGGGCCTTGTTCTTGGCCTGGCGGGCCTTCTGGCCGGAGCGGACCCACGCCAGCTCGTCCTTCAGGCGCTTCTGCAGCTTGGCATCCTTCTTGCCGGCGACCTCGAGGCGGGCGGCCTTCTGCTCCAGGTAGGTGGAGTAGTTGCCCTCGTAGGGGTACAGCTTGCCGCGGTCGACCTCGCAGATCCAGCCGGCGACGTGGTCCAGGAAGTAGCGGTCGTGGGTGACGGCCAGGACGGCGCCGGGGTACTTCTGCAGGTGCTGCTCGAGCCACAGCACCGACTCGGCGTCGAGGTGGTTGGTGGGCTCGTCGAGGAGCAGCAGGTCGGGCTCGCTCAGCAGCAGCTTGGCCAGGGCGACGCGTCGGCGCTCGCCACCGGACAGGTGGGTGACGGGCTCGTCCCCGGGCGGGCAGCGCAGCGCGTCCATGGCCTGCTCGATCTTGGAGTCGATTTCCCAGGCGTCGGCGGCGTCGAGCTCCTCCTGGAGCTTGCCCATCTCCTCCATGAGCTCGTCGGTGTAGTTGGTGGCCATCTCTTCGGCGATCTGCTCGAAACGCTGCTTCTTGTCGAAGATGTCGCCGAGGCCCTCCTCGACGTTGCCGCGCACCGTCTTCTCCTCGTTGAGCGGCGGCTCCTGCAGCAGGATGCCGACGGTCGCGCCCGGCTCGAGGTAGGCCTCGCCGTTGGAGGGCTGGTCCAGGCCGGCCATGATCTTCAGGATCGACGACTTGCCGGCGCCGTTGGGGCCGACGACGCCGATCTTGGCGCCGGGGTAGAACGCCATGGTCACGTTGTCGAGAATGACCTTGTCGCCGTGCGCCTTGCGCACGTTCTTCATCTGGTAGATGAACTCAGCCACTGCTGCGCTCTCCTTCGGAGGTTGGTGGTTTCGCTTCAGGTGCGCCGGGGGCCGCCCCGCCGGGACCGGGCTTTCGCCGTCGCGGTTGCCGGTGTTGCGTTGCGACGATCACCGCCCGCGCACATTCGCCCTCACCTTACCGGTAGCGGCGGCAACTTCCCCGACGGGCGGCCCGAGCGAACTTCTCCGACGGCACCCCGAGAGCACTTCCCCGATGGCGGCCCGCGCACTTCGCCGACGGCACCCCAAGCGGCTACGAGACCATCTCGGCCATCTCCGCCTCCGTCCCGTATGCGCCGCCGGCGTCGTCGCGCTGCACGGACTCGTCGAAGTGGTTGGTTTCGTTGGGGACGACGCCCTGGTCGTGGGCCATGCGGTGCTCGGCTTCCTCGGCCTCGCGGGCGCGGCGTTCGGCCTCCGCGGCGCGCGACGACCCGGCTTTGATGCGGGTGATCGCCGCGGTGGCGAAGCGCAGGTCGGGGCCGACGGAATCGGCGATGACCTTGGTGTACGACTTGGTTTTGCCTTCGTCGTCCTGCCATTCGACGGTGCACAGGCGCCCTTCGGCGATGATGCGGTCGCCCTTGGCGAACGTGTTCACCGCGTTTTGCGCCAGGCGGTCCCAGCATTCGGCGTCGATGTACGCGGTGTCGCCGTCGACCCACTGGCCGTCGATGTGGCGCTTGCGGGTCGATGCGACGCGCAGGCGAGTCACCAGCTTGCCGTTGGCGGTGGTCTTGATCTCCGGCTTCTTGGTGATGTTGCCGACGATGGTCACCTTGATCTCGGACATTGCGAGTCCCCCTTCGTGTCGTGGTCCCCGGAGCGCTGGTCGTTCCGGGCCTCGCACGTCCGACGATGCCGCCTCCGCCCGCCGGCCACCACCGCCGTTTCGGCGGCCTGTGGATGAATCGCAGATTATGGGGCTTATCCACAGGCCCCGGATTTTTCCGCTTGACGACGCCTACCCCATCCCTTTCACCGTGGCGGCTCCTGCACGACCCGGTGGGCGTCGTAAAGCCCAAGGCCCTTCGCCGGGCGGCTCCTGCACGACCCGGTGGGCGTCGTAAAGCACACGGCCCGCCGGCAAACGGAAAGGCGCGCGACGGGAACCACCCGCCGCGCGCCAACCTGCGAAAACGCCCCCGAAAAGGAGCTACTTGCGCAGCTTTCCGGCGTCCTTCGCAGACCCGAGATGCACCTCATGCTCGGCATCGACGGTGCCGGTGTAGTACTCGCGCTCCTCGTCGGTCATGCCCCGGCTCGTGCGCGCCGCCAGCATGGCGTTGTAGGCCTCCAACTCAGCGTCATGATCGCGCTCGGCGTTGCGGTCGTAGCGGGCGGCATCCCTCTCGTCGCTGCGCCGCCACTGGACGAACAGGGCCGTCATCACGATGAACAGGGGCACCTCACCCAACGCCCACGCCACCGCGCCGCCGACGTTCTGGTCCTCCAGCAAATCCACGTACCACGGCAACGCCAGATTGCGGTAGTACTCCTCCGCCAACACCTGCTGCATCTGCATCAACGTGATGCCGAACCACGCATGGAACGGCAGCGAACCCATCAGCGATACCAGCTTCACCGCCGGCGAAATCTGCTGCGGCGCCGCATCCACGCCGATGATCACCCAGTAGAAGATGTACCCGGAGATCAGGAAGTGAATGTTCATGAACAGGTGACCGGCGTGCTCGTCGGCCAGGAAGTCGTACAACGGCGTCATGTACAGCAGGTAGAAACCCGCCACGAACTGCGCCGTGGCCACGATCGGATTGGTCAGGAACCGCGACACCGGATTGTTGATGAACGCCACCAACCACTCGCGCACGCCCGGCAGGCCCGTGCGACCCGCCGGCTTGAGCGCGCGCAACGCCAACGTCACCGGGCCGCCCAGGGCCAACATCACCGGAATCGCCATCGAGTACAGCATGTGCGCCAGCATGTGCACCGAAAACAGCGCCGGCATGTACACGCCCAACGCCGACGACGACGTGAACAGCAACAGCGCACAACCCGACAGCCACCAGATCGTGTTCGAAATCGGCCACTCGCCGCCGCGCTTGCGCAGCTTCCGCAGCCAGTACAGGTAGATCCACGCCGCGATGATCGCCGCCGAGCCGAAGAAGATGTCGAACCGGAACTGCGTGAACATCGCCTCCCAGCCGAAGGGGATCTCCAGCTTGTAGCCGAGCTTGACCTCCATCTGCGTGATCGGCGGCAGGCCCTCGCCACCGGCCTGGTCCGAGTAATTCGGCGGCGGAGGCGTGCGGCCCAGCGCCACCGCGACACCGACCGCCACGGCCATGACCAGAACCTCCACGATGGCCAGACGCCAAAACGCCGGGCCGTTGGGGTCCTTGTCCAGCGCCGGGATGGTCACCTTCCGGTGCATGTAGCCGAACAGGCCCAGCACGACGATCAGCAGCGTCTTGACCACCACGAGGATGCCGTAGTTGTTGTCGAACAGGTCGTGCCACGACAGGTTGATCGCCGCGTTGATCACGCCCGACGCGCTCATGGCCACGAACGCGACCAGCGCGACGAAGCTGTAGCGCGACGCGACCTCGGACATGAACTCGCCGCGGCGGCGCGCATGGCCGATGAGCGCCATCAGACCGCCGACCCAGAACACCGTGAACGTCAGGTGCCAGATGTACGAGTTGGTGCCGTAATCGTGGTTGCCGCCGGTGGCGTTGTGGCTGACGACGGCCAGCGGCATCATCGACAGCAGCGACACGGCGAAGAACACCGGCTGCCAGATCCACTTGCTGGTCAGCGCCGAACCGACGGCCACGACCAGGGCGAAGATGGCCACCCACAGCCACGCCAGCGCCTCACTGACCTGCTCGAGGGCCAGGGACCAGTTCTCCGGGCGGATCGTCGTCGACAGCGGCTGGCCCGACACGTCCGACAGCACCAGCGGGATCTGCAGCAGCGCGATGAGCCCCCAGCTCAGGATCGCCCACCGGCCGGTCCGCGCCGCCGCCCAGCCGTCGAGGTCGACCGTCCCGTCCGGCCTGGGGCGGGAGCCGAACGCCGACAACATGAACGAACCGATCGCCAGGGCGGCCAGCATTTCGCCGCCGGCCTTCGCCAGCGGGAAGCCCACCGTCGTGATGAATCCGGGGTCCGGGATGCCCAGGGTCGTCCGGGATTCCATGTTGAACGCCAGCGACAGCGCGCCCGCGAGGGCGCCGGCCACCAAGGCGAAAACCACGTACCAGCCGAGGGTTCCCCGGACCTTGCGCGTCGGTCGGGTCGTCGTCGCAGTCATGCCCCCTAGGGTAGACCCCCGAGGTGGGGCCGCAGAATTCCGGTTGGCGCGCCGTTCCCTCCCCCGCCGCGGCTCGCCCGCTTACCGGGCATCCCGGTGGCCGGGTTATCATTCCGTTTCGCATGCCTCCGTAGCTCAGTGGATTAGAGCATCCGGCTTCTACCCGGCTGGTCGCGGGTTCGAATCCTGCCGGGGGCACGGTGCGAAAACCCCCGCCGTCCTGTTCCATTGCAGGGCGACGGGGTTTTCCGATTGGCCGCGACCTGGCCGCGGCGCCTCGGATTCCGGCGGTCGATTCAGCCGGCCACGTCGCGGCGGGTGGACGGCAACGCGGCCGCCACCAGGTAGATGATCACAGCGAGCCCCGGCAGCAGGATGCCCCAGACGTTGATCACCGGGTCGTTGCGGTCGGGGTCGGTCGCCCAGACGAGCAACCACGACCCCCATCCGAGCAGGGCGATGAGCCCGGCGACGGCGCCCGCCCACATTCCGGCGCCGATGCCCTTGCGCACCAGCCCCACCACCCCGGTCACGAGGGTGGCGACGATGCCGATGCCCGACAGAAGCATCACGTCGACCGAAGCGGTGAAAAGAACGGCCACCAGCACGGCGTGGGCCGCTGCGGCGGCGAGGAAAAGAGAGCGCACGATGATCTCCTTCGGTTCGTCGGATTGATCGCCTTAGCCGAATGCGCCGACGGGCCCGGCACACGCGACGCAGACTTACGGCCGCAGGTAACGGTCGACCATTTCGGTGACTTCGTCGACGGCGGCCTCCACGGCATCTTCGGCACCGTCTGCACCGTTGGCCCCGTCGCCGACGCTTTCGCGCAGGAGGTTGGAGCACATGAGCACGGCGGACTGCATGACCATGAACACGTTGTTGGCCAGCACGATGGGGTCGCCGTCGCGGATGGAGCCGTCTTCCTGGCCGTGGTTGATGCCCGGCAGGATGTACTGCTCGATGATCGACCGTTCGCTGGATCCCTTGGGGCGGATGATGGCGCGGACGATGCGTTCGGGGTCGGTTTCGGCGAGGTTGAGGAAGAATTCGCCGTTGGACAGCCTGGCCAGGATGATGCGGAAGCGCGCGACCATGCGTTGGCGGGCGTCGCCGGGCATGTCGCGCAGCTCGGCGAGGATCCGCAGGAATTCGCGGGTGATCACTTCGTTCGACAGTTCGTCGAGGTCCGCGTAGCGACGGTAAACGGTCGGGCGCGACACTCCGGCGTTGCGGGCGATCTCGGCGATGGAGGTGCGGCGAAGTCCGACGGACATGATGCTTTCGCGCGCCGCCTCGATGATGGCCTCGTCGACCGAGGTTTTCGCGTCGTTGCCGCGGTTCATCGTCATTCCTTTCCCGCGTCCGACCGGGAATTTTTCGGCCGGGGTGAAGGCTTTTGGTCCTGCGACCAATCGAATCTGGGTCAATGGTAATGCGCGATCTGCGTGATCCCCGTTTCCCACACCCATGAAGGGGACACCCGTATACGTCTCCGACATGGGCAAACAACCCTTTCCCCCATTGCCGCCGCCTCATGGGCCCCTCCCCGCCGGAGCATCGGGTGCCGGGCCGGCCCGTGGGCGGCGTCTCGGCGCACTAGGCTTGCGGCGTAACCATCCGTCGACCGACCGCGAGGACGAACATGGCATTGCCCGCTCCCCATCCCGATTACCGCGCCGTGGTGACCGGCGCGTCGCAAGGCATCGGAAAGGCGTTGGCCAGGGAACTCGCCCGGCGCGGCCATTCGCTGATTCTCGTTGCCCGGTCGGCGGACAAGATGGAGGCCCTGGCCGCGGAGCTGTCGGGCCCGTCCCCGTCCGTGGAGGTCCGTCCCTGCGATTTGTCGGATCCGCGGGAGCGGGAGGTGCTTTGCGACGAGCTGCGGGAGCGCCGGATCAGCGTGATGGTCAATTGCGCCGGCATCGCCACGTTCGGCCGTTTCCAGGAGTTGGACCCGGAGTACGAGAAGGCGCAGTTCGAGCTCAACGCCACCGCCCTGTTCGATCTGACGCAGCTGGTGGTGCCGCAGATGGTCGAGCGCGGTTCGGGTGCGATCCTCAACGTGGGTTCGGCGGCCGGCACGACGGTCATCCCGAACAACGCCACGTACGTGGGCACGAAGGCGTTCGTGAACACGTTCACCGAGGCGCTGCATTACGACCTCAAGGGCACCGGCGTGCACTGCACGTTGCTGGCCCCCGGCCCGGTGCGTCCCGACGAGCGTGACGGCGGCGCCAACGAGGTCGACGAGAACGTCCCCGATTTCCTGTGGACCTCCACCGACGACTGCGCCCGCGACAGCCTCGATGCGGTGGCGGCCAATCGCCTGCGGGTGGTGCCCGGCGCCCTGAGCAAGGGCATGAACACCGCGGGCAATTACCTGCCGAGGTGGCTCGTCGCCCCCATCATCGGACGTTTCTACGAAGGGATGGCCCAGTGACCCACGCGCACGACGACGCCAACTGCAACGACAACACCGGCAACGATTCCAACGGCGTTGCCCCGAAGTACGACCGCATCGTGTGGATCGACTGCGAGATGACCGGCCTGGATCCCAACAGGCACGTCATCGTGGAAATCGCGGCCCTGGTCACGGATGCGCAGCTCAACATCCTCGGCGACGGCGTCGACATCGTGGTCCACGCCTCGGAGACGGAACTGGCGCAGATGGACTCGTTCGTCACCGAAATGCACGCGTCCTCCGGCCTTACCGACGAGATCCGCCGGTCGACCGTCGACGTCGACGAAGCCGAGCGCATGGTTCTCGACTACATCCGCCAGTGGGTGCCCGCCGAGCGTCAGGCACCGCTGGCCGGCAACTCGATCGCCTCGGACCGCGGCTTCATCAACCGCTACATGCCGGAGCTCGACCAGTTCCTGCACTACCGCATGATCGACGTGTCCTCCCTGAAGGAACTGGCCCGCCGCTGGTACCCGCGCGTGTACTTCGGGCAGCCGGAGAAGGGCATGTCGCACCGTGCGCTGGCCGACATCCGAGAGTCGATCCGCGAGCTGGAGTTCTACCGCCGCGCCATGCTCGTCCCCGGCGAGGGACCGTCCACCGATGAGGTCACGCGGGCGGCCGAGGACGCCATGCGTGCCGTGCCGATGGAGTGACCTGGGCAGGACCGTCGTCAAGCATCCCGATGACCTGCGGTTTTGTCGGGCACGATTCGTGGGTTATCCTGTAATCCGCTGCACGGCGCGGGCTACCCCGACGTCGTGAATGCGATGGTGACTGTAGTTCAGTTGGTAGAGCACCAGGTTGTGATCCTGGGTGTCGCGGGTTCGAGTCCCGTCAGTCACCCCGAAGGAAAGGCCCGGACCGTTTGGTCCGGGCCTTTCGCATGCGCGGGGGTTCGCGGCGACTACCTCGCCACGGCATGCTCCCGCTGCGCAGCCGCCCCGCCCGGCGCGCCGACGTCGGTCAGGCGTCCGTCGACCATCTCCATGACGCGGTCGGCGCGCTCGGCCTGGCCGGGATCGTGGGTGACGTACAGGGTCGCGGCACCATAGTGGCGGGTGACGTCGACGATGAGGTCGGTGACCGCCTCGGCGGAGGCGCGGTCGAGGGCGGCGGTGGGCTCGTC
This sequence comes from Corynebacterium sp. HMSC11E11, assembly GCF_001807025.1. Taxonomy (NCBI): domain Bacteria; kingdom Bacillati; phylum Actinomycetota; class Actinomycetes; order Mycobacteriales; family Corynebacteriaceae; genus Corynebacterium; species Corynebacterium sp. HMSC11E11. The sequence goes on from NZ_KV787099.1 coordinate 29,388, forward strand.
GACCAGCAGCAACTCGGGCTCATTCATCAAAGCTCGCGCCAGGTTCACCCGCGCCTGCTGACCGCCGGACAGGGTGGACACGCGGCGCTCGGCCATACCGCTCAGTCCCACGGACTCGAGCAACTCGGCGGCACGCTCGCGGGCGCGGCGACGCTCGGAGGCCGGCGGCGGAAGAATGCGGCCCAGGCGCGTCATGACGATCAGCTGCTCCCGCACCGTCAACGCGGGAAGCAGGTTCGGCTGCTGGAACACCAGACCGATGTGTTCGCGACGCACACGCGTCGCGTCGGCGCCCCGGGCGGTCAGGTCGACGTCGCCGTCGGCACCATGCAGCGTGACGACGCCCGTGTCGGGGGTCTGCAGGCAGCCCGCCACCGCGAGCAGCGTGGACTTGCCCGATCCGGAGGGGCCGGTGACGGCGACGACCTCGCCGCGGTCGACGTCGAGGGAGACGTCGTCGAGGATGCGGCGCGTCGCGGAACCGTCCGCGACCTCCAGGCCGACGCCGGAGATGTGCAGCGCCCGACGGGCGTCGGCGGTGCGGGAATCGGCGGTGCGGGAATCGAATGCGGTGGACGAGGTCATCGTGGTCTCCTGTTCGCGTTCATGCGGGGCAAAGGTGGTGCGGGCGGTCCGGTTCGGGCCGGCGGGGTCACGCATTGGCCAGCGCCTCCCTCGGCTCGACGCGCAGCACGGGCACCAGCGCCACGGCCGCGCCGATCAATCCGGTGCCGACGAGGACCAACGCCGGCCACGCGGTCGTCGACGCGTCGATGAGCACCGGCATGATGCCGCTGGACGACAGCCACGTGCCCGCGCCGACGGTGACGGCGACGCCCGAGCCGACGCCGACCGCCAGCACGATGAGCGCCTGGCCCAACGAATCGGCGGCCAGCACCGGACGCGACGCCCCCAGCGCCGAAGACACCGCGACGCCGCGCATGCGCTGGACGGTCCACACCATGAAAAACGCGCCGACGACCAACGCGGAAATGAGGTACAGCAACGACGTCATCGCGTTGAGCGACATCTGCTCGCCCTTGTTCGACGACGACAGGTCCATGCGCTCGTCGCCGCGCACGACCACGGTGCCGTCGACCTCGGGGGCCTCGGCCACGGATTCGTCGACGACGACGGCCGACGCGCCACCGGCGATCTGCTCCGCCAGCGCGGGGTCGACGAACACGACCGGCTGGTGCTCCCACCACAGGTCACCCCCGGTACCGGCGACGGTGACCGTCCGCCCCCCGAAGGTCGCGGTGCCGGACTCCGGAAGATCCTCTGCGACGGCGTCGGAGGGACGGATCTCGTTGCGTCCGAGCGAATGGTCCGGGAAGACGAAAACCGGCTCACCGCCGAGGCGCGCGCGGCCCACGGACCACACCTCGGCCCCGCCCTCGGACTTCGCGGCCGTGACCTGGGCCGTCGTCAAGCGAGACGCCGCCAACGACGGAGAACCGGCGTCGGCGACGATGACGGCATCGTCGTCGCCGAGGGATTCGGACAACGCCGACGTCGACTGATGGGACAAGCCCGCCGCCAATGCGGACAGCATGGTGACGAGCACGGCGATCAAGCCGACGGTGACGGTGATCAATGCGGTGCGCCCGGGTGCGGCGCGGAGTTCACGAGTTGCCTGGTACATGACTCCAATGGTCGTCGGCGCGGGCCTCCGGCGAATCGCCCGCGGGATGGGACTTGCCTCCCAACTTTCGGTTGACCCCGACGACGCCGCCGCGCCCCGCCACCTGCACCCCGGCGCGTGCGGCACTTACGCTGGGGGCGTGAACGACCGCCCCGAGACCCACTCCCCCGCCGCAGGGCCGG
>NZ_KV787100.1:0-35163 GCF_001807025.1 Corynebacterium sp. HMSC11E11
CGGGCGGGGCGACGCTGGCCCTGGGCGCCGCCGGTTTCGCCGCCGCCCTGCGGTGGTTCGCCGAGGCCGGGCCCGCCGCCGCAGTGACCATGGCGCTGATCGTCATCGTCCTGGCCGCGGCCCCCGGCATGTGCGTGGCGGCGGCCGGGGTGCGGGTGCCGCGCATTCCCGCAGCTGGCGAACCGTTTCCGGATGATCCCGACCCCGATGATCCCGTCGACGTCATCGCGTCACGCGCGGGCCGCTTCCTCGATGGGACGGTCGCCGGCGCGTCAATCGTCCTCGTCGCGGCGGCCGCCCCGATCGCGGTGGGCTCCCCCGGCGGCTGGGCGCTGGGGTTGCTCGCCGCGGTGACGGTGCTGTGCCTGATCCAGTCGCGCGGTCATGCCCGGATCATTCCCTCCGCCGCCTTGGCCTGCGCGGGGGCGTCGCTGCTCATCGGGGTCGCGGTGTCGCAGTGGGACGCGGGGCGGTGGCCGGTGGCGTTGCTCGTGTGCGCGCCGTTGCTGGCGGCGACGGCCGTGACGGCGGTGCCGTCGAGTCGGGTCACCCCGACGATGCGGCGGGTTCTGGAGCTCATCGAGGCCGTGGCCATCACGGTGTCCCTGCCGTTGGCGGCGGTGGTCGCCGGTATTCCGGATCTCGCCGCGGGGCTGATCCGGTGAGGGTCCGGGGCGCCGTCGCCTGGTCTGCGGGTCTTCTCTGCGTGACGACGGCCTGTCTTCTCCCCTCCGACGTCTCGGCCCAGGCCCGCTGCACGGGCACCGGGGCGTCGTCGCCGGCGATCGTGGCCGAGCCGACCGTCGCCGAGCGGGCGCTGCGGTTCCGCGACGCGTGGGAGGTGTCCGACGGGGCGGGCGTCACCATCGCGATCATCGACACCGGGGTGGCCGATCACCCGCGGTTGGGCGGTGTCATCGACGGCGGCGACGTGACGGGCACCGCCGACGCATTCCACGACTGCGACGCCCACGGCACGTTCGTCGCCGGGTTGGCGGCCGGTCGTCCGGGCGGGGATTCCTTCGCCGGCGTCGCACCCGGCGCGGCGGTGTTGTCCATCCGCCACACCACCGGCGATGCGGGCACGCTGCTGTCGTTGTCCGACGCCATCGATTCCGCGGTGCGGGGCGGGGCGCGGGTGATCAACATTTCGTTGACCTCGTGCGCGCCTGCCGGCACCGTCCCGCCCGGCGCGCCGGAGGTCACGGCCGCCGTGCAACGCGCCGAGGAAGCCGGGGCGGTCGTCGTCGCGGCGGCGGGCAACGCCGGCGGAGATTGCCCGGACGGCGCGGTGGCCTGGCCGGCGATCCTCGAGGAGGTCATCGCCGTCACGGCCGTCGACGTCTTCCCGGAGCCGGACGCCGACCACGCCCCGGCCGGGTACGCGCTCACCGCGGACTGGGTCGACGTCGCCGCACCCGGCGGCCCCGTCGTCGGCCCTTCCCCGGACGGAGAAACCATCGCCGACCTGCACGTCACGGACTCGCGCACGTCGCCGATCGCGGGCACCAGTTTCGCGGCGCCCCTGGTGTCGGGCACGGCGGCGTTGATCCTTTCGCGTGACCCGTCGCTGTCGCCGACGCAGGTGCGCCGGATCATCGCCGACACCGCGTCGCCCGCCGCGACCACCGTGGGCGTCGGCGCGGGCGTCGTCGATCCCGTGGCGGCGGTGGCCCGCACCGGCATCGACCGCGGCATCCGCGCCGACGAGGGCGATGCGACGACGGGTGCCGCATCAGCGCCGACGCCGCCCCCGGCAGTCGATCACGTGCCCTCGCACCGTATCGCCGCCCTCGGGACCATGGCCGTCATCGCGGAGGTGGCCCGTGCGGCATGGTCCAGCGGAGCCATCCGCGACGGCGCAGTCGGCCGGGACGGGACAACCGGCGGTGCCGCCGGGAATGCGGTCAGATCGCGGCCAATGCGGCGGTCTTCGTGAGCTCGGGCCCCTCCCGGAATGCCGCGAGCACCCGCCACGGCACCGCGACCGTCGACGGATAGCCCAGCGCAGCCAGCGCGCCGCGGTTTTCCACCAGGTGCCGGGCCCCGCCCGCCGAAACCAAATGCACGCCGCCTCCGGTGTCCACCGCCGTCGTCGACCGCAGCGGCGACGAAAAGCCGTCTACGCCGGGTCCGGTCCCGTCGGCGCCCGGGTACGGGACGACGTCGTGCGGCGCCCGCCCGTGGGTCACGGTGGTCGTCTCCGCGTCGGCGTCGACGCACAACCAGCCCTCCGCCGGCGCCCAGTCGGGGATCTCCCCGGGCAGACCGCCGGCATCGATGCCGGCGGCCACGGGGATCCCGGCGAGCTCGACCTCGGTGGCCGTCCGCACCCCTCCGCCCGCCGCGAGCACGTCCGCGACGACCGGGGCGACGTCCACGGCACCGTCGTCGCGCACCACCACCCGACGCTGCCCCACCGCGACCACCGTTCCAACCACGTCGAACGGGGCGGGAAAACCGGACGGATCTCCCTGGCCCGGAACGTGCGGGACCGTCACGGGGCCGCGCTCCGGAATGGCTGCGAGCAGATGCGCGCCGACCGGACGCACCGGCGCCGCCGCCAACCCGAGGGCCCGGGACAGCACCGGGTCGCCGACATCGATGCGCGCCCGCCGGCCATCGTGGACCAGCCACGTCGCCTCACCATCGGTGACCAGCGCCGACGCCCCGCCGGCGGGCAGCTCCCCCATCCGAACCACCGTCGAACGCACCAGGACCGGCTCGTGCAGGCCGGGCGCCGCCTCCTCGCACACCCCCACCGACGGCGGCGCGGACGCGGGGTCGCCCGCCGCGATGTCCGGTGCCGCGGGAATGCCCACCGGGTGCCCCGCCGCAATCCCCGCAAGAGCGTCGGGGCCCACCCGCACGGCCTCCGCCGGCTGTCCCAGCACCAACCGCGCCGACGCCAGATTCGCCACGGGATGGACGCGGTCGTCGATGCGCACGTGCAACGCGCCCGTATCCCGCACGAGCAGCAGATCGGCGTCGGCCGCACCATCGCGGGGGCGGATCAGGCCGAGGATCACCGTGCCCGCCAGCACCAGCACCAGCAGCGCCGCACCGGCCGCCACCGCACGCCCCCGGGTGCGCAGCGGATCGTGGAGCATCCGGGCGTCGGCCCGCACCAGGGCGTGCTCCACCCTGCGGACGAGAAAACGGTGCCCGCTGATCTGCGCGGGCGTGGTCGGAGTGCGAGGCATGTGACGTTCCCCCCGAATCGTCGGCACCCATGGTCTTCGCACGGCAGCCTAGGCCAGCCGACGCTAGGCTGCCCGTCGACGGCCGCCGACCGGGCGGCCCGCGGTGCGGGGGTGCACCGCATCGACGAGGGGCGAACGGGCCGGGGTGGGCACATGGCATGGTCGGTAATCACGGAATTCGTCGGGGCCAACGCGGCTCCGCTGCTGGTCGGGGGCGCGGCGCTGATCGTCGCCGGGACGCACGCCCCGGTGCGCGGCCGGGCCCTGCGCGATCGGTGGCGGGGGCCTCATCCCGCTCCGACCGCCGGTGCCCGCGTCGTCGCCGCGACGACGGACGTCCTGCCGATGTCGGCGCTGGTCGACGCAGTCGCCGAATGCCCCGTGCCCGTCGACGTCGTGTCGGTGCACCGCTCCACCGCCCGCCCGACGGGTGAAGCCGGGCACCGCTACCGGGGCTTCGCCGATCAGCTGGGGGTGCCGGAGGCCCGGTGGACGTCGGTCCTCGTCGGCGGCCCGCCCGAACACGACCGGCCGCGGCTGGATTTCTTCATCCACCGGCTGGGGTTGCTGGGCCTGCGGGCGCGGCCGCTGTCCGACTCCGAGTTCGACCGCGACGCCGCGACCGAGGCCCAACGCCTGCTGGCCCGCGCTCCGGGCCGCAGCCACGTTCGCCGCCCGCACCTGTGGTTCACCCCCGCCCACGACGTCGACGTCCCCGCCGCCCCGGCACAGCTGGTCGGCACCACCCGCGACGGGGCGCCGCTGGTGATGGCGCTGCCGTCCATCGAACGCCTCGACGTCGCCGCGGATCCCGCCCGCCTGGCGGACCTGTTGGTGCCCACGCTGATCACGGGCGCGCGCCTGGGCATCCGCACCCATCGCCCGCGGCACTTCGCGCCCCTCCTCGACCATGGGGCGGTGCTGACCACCGCGGCGGGCGACCCGACCCTCGACGTCGTCGTCCTCGACCGCGGGGCACGGGTGGACGGGGCGGCGACCACCGCGACGATCGTGCTTCACGACGGCCCGATCCCCTCCCCGCCGACCCCGGATTCGGTGCCGACGCCGAGCCTGACCATCGGCGAGCACGCCTGGCATCTCACCGTCGGAGACGACGAAACGCCCGTACGGCCCCTGCCGATCCTCGCGGCGCGGGCGTGACGGGCGTCGTCGTAAAGCGGTTCCTACTCGCCTGCGCGCGGGCCGAGAACGTCGCCCAGGCCGGGAAGCTCGACGTCGGGCAGCGCCGGCCCCTCCGGGGCGGGATCGTCCTCGGGGGCGGGCGCCGGCTCCTCCGGAAGCTCCGGAATGGCCGCACCCGTGACGGAACCGGCGTCGAGGGAGGCGCTGCCGCCCGGACCCGAGCACTCCACCGTCGCCGCCCCGTACGCCGTGCAGGCGAAACCGAACATCGACACCCGCTCATAGGGGTGCAGGGTCTCCGGGGCGAAACCGTTGTCCGGGAAGTTCATGTGCGCGAACGTCGGCGCCGCACCCGGCGACCACGTCACCGCGTTGGCCGGAACCCGGCCCCCCTCGTAGCTTTCGACCATCGGCGGGTCGGCGAAGTTCGCGCGGCACGTCAGGTACGGGTCCCCGCCGAGCGAATTGGCGAAGCATTCCGTCGCCCCGTCGGCGAGACGGAACACGCGCGCGTTGTCGGCGCCCGGCGGCATGAAACGGTCATCCGGGACATCGGCGATGGTCGGGCCGCCCGCCTCGGTCGTCTCCGGGCGCTCCGCGAGCTCACTGGCCGTGGACGACGGCCGCGCCGAGGTGTCGGCGATGGTCTCGGACTCGGAGTCCACGCCGTCGGTGCCGCAGCCGACCGCCAGCAGAGTCGTGGCGGCGACGGCGGCGAACATGGAGAACTTGCGCATGATCACCCACCCTACGTGGTCGACACCGGTGAACCCAGTCTTTTCCCGCCCTTTCCGCCACCCCGTGACGCACGTCACGGACGCGGCGGGGCGGGGGTGCGCCGCCTACTTCGGGCGCACCGTCAACTGCTCCTCGTCCTCGGTGAACACCGACCCCTCGCCGCGGTAGGCGACGGAGAAGTCCGGCACCCACGCGTGCGGGTCGTCGTAATCGGGGTCGCCCGGCTCGGCCACGCCCGCCTCGCCGCGGGTGGTCATCGGCGGCATGGGTATCGGCGAGTCCTCGCGCATCTCGGCGATGCGCTCCGGTGCGATCACCGCGTTGACCGCGTAGATGGTGACCTCCTCGTCGCGGTACACCGGCGTCAGGCCCCGCGACCACCAGGCGCCCTCCTGCATGCGCATGTTGATCCGCTGGTCGCCCCAGAAGTACGGCGGCGACACGTAAATGAAGCCCACGTCGAGTTTCTTCAGCGCCAGGTCCACCTGGTTGGCGGCGACCGGGTTCCACGGCTCGCCCCAGCCGATCTTGTCGGTGTGCCAGTAGATCATCGACGTCGCCGTGGTCTTGTCGGCGTCGGGCCACACGAAGTGGCGGAACACCGTCGGGATGTCGTTGCGCATGTACATCCACGCCGAGCCCTCGTTGGGGTTGGTGAACACCCGGTGTTCGTGGGCTTCGGGCTGTTCGGCGAGCCAGTCGAAGGCGCGCAGGTCGCGGTCGCTGGTCAGGCGGTTGTCCCGGATCTGCAGGTACGCGTGGTCGTTGATCGGCGCCATGCGGTGGATCGCCCACGGCACGAAACCCGCGACGAGTGCGGCCGCGACGAGCAGGCCGGCCACCGGCACCGGGGTCGGGGCCGTCCGCGTGATCCGGTCGGCGAAGGTGGCGTCGGGTTCGGCGGCGTCGATCTGCGCGGGGGCCGCTTTACGACGGCCCGCCCACTCGCCGACCGTCGCGATGATGAGGGCCACGCCGGCGCCGCCCGCCGCGGTGATCAGCAGTGCGGTCTGCAGGACCAGGCGGTGGGGCGTCGAGTAGTGCAGGCCGGTGTACGCGTCCAGCACGTCGCCGATGACCCCGCCGAAGGTGTTGATCGCGTGGGCGGTGAACACCACCGACACGAGCCACGACACCGCCGGCCAGAACCGGCGCAGCAGCACCGCGAGCACGACCAGGCCGATGAGCCCGACGATGATGACGGGCTTGATCGATCCGTAGTCCTCCGCGTGGCGGGTGAGCATCGCCGCCGCCCGGTACCAGGCCTCGGCGCGGTCGACGTCGACGGTGGCGGATTCGGCGCGGACGTCCTCGGCCTGCTGCGAGGCCGACAGCCACTGCGGCAGCAGGAACGCCGCGGCGAGGATGCCGGGTGCCGCCAGCAGGCCGACGTCGCGCAACCGGGACTTCCATGCGCCGAGCTCGGGGCGCACCGGCCGCCACACGCGGCCGAACAGCCACCAGGACCCCAGCAGCAACACAGTCGACGGTACGGCCGAAGGGTGGAGCTGCCCGATGCCGATGAGCGCCAGCGCTCCGGCGAACATCCGGATCGGGGCATGCGGGGCCGACGCGAGCACGGCGAAGGTCGCGCCCGTCAGCGCGATGCCCAGCAGGTAGGGCCAGGCGCCAACGTAGACGCCGATGGGTGCCATGACGGGCAGCGCGGTGGTGAGCACCGCGGCCAGGCCGGCGGCGATGGAGGCGGTCCAGCTGCGGCGGTCGACCATCCGCCAGCCCAGCGCCGCGGCACCCGCCGGCAGCAGCAGGGCGGGGGCGACGAGCCCCAGGATGTTCGTCGTCGCGGGGACGCTCAGGCCCGTGACTTCGGCCACGACGGCGCCGAAGGCGTGCCAGGCGGCCGGGTAGTACATCTCGCCGCCGGTTTCGAGGTTCTGGATCTCGCCCATCCGCGTCGACGACACCATGCCGGTATCCAGCGCGTATTTGATCACCGCGGCGTGCCAGTGGACGTCCCACGACTGCTGGATGGATTCGATGCCGCCCGGTGCGCGGGCGAGTCGGGACAGGGAGGCCCAGGCCAGCGTCACGAACGCCACGGCTACGCCGGTCACCGCGGGCAGCGCGATGACGGCGCGGCGCAGGACGCCGGGTTCATCGCTTGACGACGCCGACCCTTGCGCGTCCGCCCGTTTCTGCCACACACGGCGCCAGATCAGGGCGACGACGATCATCGCCGCCCACGCCAGCGCGGCGGTCAGCGTGGAGAAGCCGACGTCGATCGCGCCGTAGAGCCAGCCGGCCAGGCCGGTGACGGCGAAGGTGAGGGCGGGGCCGAGGGCAAGCGCCCAGCCCGAGCGCAGTCCCGAGGCCCCGCCCAGGATCGCGCCCGGGACGACGAGCAGCAGGACCAACACGATGGTGGGCCAAATCACGGTGAAGCGCCTCCGGGGGGCAGAGAGTCGAAGTGACGAGAGTCGAAAGAGAAAGAACGCGGGTGAAGCACGTGGGGCGGGCAACGCGGGTGCGGCGGCGAAGCGGTCGTGGGGCCACCGACGGCGGCTAGCGACGACGGCGGGCCCGATGCTCCGCGGGCGCACCCGCGGTCATGCCCCGACTCGGGTCAGTTTAACGGTCGGGCATCCCGTCGAACCATGGGTTCGTGTCCGGGCAGCCCTTCCCCACCGCGCGGTGTTCTTCGCCGGGCAGCACGCGGATGTCGCGGGTCTTCGTGGCGCGGGCGGCGAGCTCGTCGTCGTCCGGGTAGTCGACGCCGGCCAACGCCAGCCCCTTCGCCGGGGCGACCGGCACCAGGGGCGACCTTTCGCGTTCGTCGAGGAGCCCTTCGGTGAAGCCCTTCGGGCGTCGGCCCTCCGCCGTGGCCAGACACGCTCCGACGAGCGAACGCACCATCGACCAGCAGAAGGCGTCGGCGGTCACGCGGGCCTCGTACAGCTCCGGCTCGGCGTCCGTGGACACGTCGCGCCATTCGAAGGACTGCAGGTCACGGATGGTCGTCGCATTCGGCCGGTGCCGGCAAAACGCGGCGAAGTCGTTCAGGCCCACGAGCACTTGCGCCGACTCGTTCAGAACCTCCAGGTCGACCTTGCGGTTCCACGTCGCCGTATCCCGCGCCCGCGTCGGCAGCGGGCCCGAGTCGGCGGTCGTGATGCGATACACGTAGTGACGTCGCAAAGCCGAAAACCTCGCGTCGAAGCCCTCCGGGGCGAACGAACACGCCCGGATCGACACGTCATCGGGCAACAGCCGCGCCAGCCGCCGCACCAACCGGGCCGGATCGCCCCCGATGGACCGGGTGTCCAACGACTCCCGGGTGACGTCGACGTGCGCCACCTGCGCCAACGCATGCACTCCCGCATCCGTGCGGCCGGCCACCGTCAGCTGCGCGTCCTGGCGCAACACCTTCGACAGGGCGTCCTCGATGGTGCCCTGCACCGTTCGCAGCGACGCCCCGGAGGGCCCGCCCTGCGCCGCCCAGCCATGGAAATCCGTGCCGTCGTAGGCGACGTCCAGGCGCAGGCGCACCAGCTCGGGGGCCCGATCGGGAAGATTCGCGTCACTGTCGTTCACGATTGGCAATGATCCCCCGCCGACCGGCCGCAACGCAAAAACGACGAGCGCCCCGCCACCCGAATCAACGGGCGGCGGGGCGCTCGGCGGAAAAGGTCAACCGCGGGGGTTTACTTCTCGTCGGCTTCCTCGGCGGCGGCCTCGGTGGCCTCGGCCTCGGCCTCGGCGTCGGTGGACTCCTCGGCCTCGACCTCCGGAGCCTCCTCGGCGGCGTCCTCGGTCTTGGCCTCCTCGGCCTGCTTGGACGCGGCGACGCGGGTCGCGCGGTTCGCCTCGGTGGTGACGGTCTCCTCGGTGACCAGCGAGATCAGCGAGATCGGGGCGTTGTCGCCCTTGCGGTTACCCAGCTTGATGATGCGGGTGTAGCCGCCCTCGCGGTCGGCGAACTTCGGCGCCAGCTCGTCGAAGAGGTACTGGACGACGTAGTTGTCGTTCAGCAGCTTCGCGGCGTTGCGGCGGTCCGCCAGGGTGCCGCCCTTGGCCTTGGTGATCAGCTTCTCCGCGTAGGGGCGCAGCAGCTTGGCCTTGGTGTCGGTGGTCTTGATCTGGCCGTGCTCGAACAGCTGCTTCGCCAGGTTGGCCAGAATCTTCTTCTGGTGGGAAGCGGAGCCGCCGAGACGGGCGCCCTTCTTGGGCTTGGGCATGGGATTCTCCTCGTGTTTTTAAGTCGCGTGCGCTTGAGGGGCTACTCGTCGTAGCCGACCTCCGCATCCTCGGTCCATTCCCCGGTGGCGGCGTCGTAGCCCTCGATGGCGCCCGGGTCGAAGTCGTTCGGCGAGTCCTTCAGGGACAGGCCCAGCTCGGAGAGCTTGACCTTGACCTCGTTGATGGACTTGTCGCCGAAGTTGCGGATGTCCAGCAGGTCCGACTCCGTGCGGGCGGCGAGCTCGCCGACCGTGTGGATCTCCTCGCGCTTCAGGCAGTTGTAGGAGCGCATGGAGAAGTCCAGGTCCTCGATGGGCATGGAGTAGGCGGCGATGTCCTCGCTCTGCTGCGGGGACGGGCCGATCTCGATGCCCTCGGCGGCCTCGTTGAGCTCGCGGGCCAGGCCGAAGAGCTCCACCAGGGTCTTGCCGGCCGACGCCATGGCGTCGCGGGCGGTGATGGAGTTCTTCGTCTCCACGTCGATGATCAGCTTGTCGAAGTCGGTGCGCTGCTCGACGCGGGTCGCCTCGACCTTGTAGCTGACCTTCAGAACCGGGGAGTAGATCTGGTCGACCGGGATGCGGCCGATCTCGCCGCCGGAGTTCGGCTGGGCGGGAACGTAGCCGCGACCGCGCTCGACGACCATCTCGATGTCCAGACGACCCGACTCGTTGAGCGTGGCGATGTGGTGATCCGGGTTGTGGATCTCCACGCCCGCCGGGCACTCGATGTCGGCCGCGGTGACGGCTCCGCCGCCCTCGCGACGCAGGTACACGGTGGCCGGCTCGTCGAAGTCGGAGCTCAGCACCAGGCCCTTGATGTTCAGGATGATGTCGGAGACATCCTCCTTCACGCCCGGGATGGTGGTGAACTCGTGCAGCACGCCGTCAATGCGGATGCTCGTCACCGCCGCGCCCGGAATGGACGACAGCAGGGTGCGGCGAAGCGAATTGCCGAGGGTGTAGCCGAAACCCGGCTCCAGCGGCTCGATGACGAACCGGGAGCGCGAGGAATCGATGTAATCCTCGGTGAGCGTGGGGCGCTGGGAAATGAGCATGATCTGTGATCCTCCTGGTGGCGACCGCTATTTGACGCCTAGGGAATGGGGATGCGTTGGGTCCCCGGCGTTTCGCGTGACGACGCCCGGCGTCGTCGTCGCAAAGCCGGGTCGAAGGGGTCCGGCGGACGCCCGGGAGGCGCCCGCACGAAGCCTTACTTCGAGTAGAACTCGACGATGAGCTGCTCCTGCAGCGGGATGTCGATCTGGGCGCGCTCGGGCAGCTGGTGCACGAGGATGCGCAGCGTCTCGGGGACGACCTGGAGCCAGGCCGGGACGACGGCGTCGACCAGACCCTCCTGGGCCTCCTCGAACCACAGCATCTTGCGCGACTTCGGACGCACGTCGATGATGTCGTACTGCGTCACCTGGAACGACGGCACGTTGATCTTCTTGCCGTTGACGGTGAAGTGGCCGTGCGACACCAGCTGACGGGCCTGGCGACGGGTGCGCGCGAGGCCGGCGCGGTAGATGACGTTGTCCAGGCGCGACTCGAGCAGGATGACGAGGTTGTCGCCGGTCTTGCCGGCGCGACGGTTCGCCTCGGCGTAGTAGCGGCGGAACTGCTTCTCCATGACGCCGTAGGTGAAGCGGGCCTTCTGCTTCTCCTGCAGCTGGAGCAGGTACTCCGACTCCTTGATGCGGGCGCGGCCGGCCTGCCCGGGCGGGTAGGGGCGACGCTCGAAGGACATGTCTCCGCCGACGAGGTCGACGCGGAGACGACGGGACTTGCGGGTTGCGGGTCCGGTATAACGGGCCATTTTGTTCTCCTCTTTCCCTTCTCTTAGACGCGACGACGCTTCGGCGGACGGCAGCCGTTGTGCGGCTGCGGGGTCACGTCGGAGATCGAGCTGACCTCGAGGCCGGCGGCCTGGAGGGAACGGATGGCGGTTTCACGGCCCGAACCCGGGCCCTTGACGAACACGTCGACCTTCTTCATGCCCTGTTCCTGCGCCTTGCGCGCAGCGTTCTCGGCGGCCATCTGAGCGGCGAACGGGGTGGACTTGCGGGAGCCCTTGAACCCGACGTGGCCCGATGAGGCCCACGAGATGACGGCACCCTTCGGGTCCGTGATGGACACGATGGTGTTGTTGAAGGTGGACTTGATGTAGGCGTGGCCCTGGGCCACGTTCTTCTTCGCGACGCGACGGCCGGTACGGCGGCCGCGGGCGGACTTCGGAGCTGCCATGTTTTACTTCTTCTTCCCGGCGATCGTCTTCTTCGGACCCTTGCGGGTACGAGCGTTGGTCTTGGTGCGCTGGCCACGGACGGGCAGGCCACGACGGTGGCGCAGGCCCTGGTAGCAGCCGATCTCGATCTTGCGGCGAATGTCGGCCTGAACCTCGCGGCGGAGGTCGCCCTCCACCTTCCAGGTGGCTTCGATGACGTCGCGCAGGGACGAGACCTGCTCGTCCGTCAGATCGTCGGTGCGCAGATCCGGGGAGATGCCGGTCTTCTCCAGCAGCTCGGAGGCACGGGCGGGGCCGATGCCGTAGATGTAGGTGAGAGCGACCTGCATGCGCTTGTTGCGCGGCAGGTCAACTCCAGCAAGGCGTGCCATGAGGCAATTTCCTTCCGGTTGGTGCGGTGGTTTGCTCCACTGCCGTCCCCGCCCGAGACCCCGCCGTGGCCCGGTCGGACGCCGGGTGGGCGGGCTGAAAAGCGCGGGGCTCCGGCCACCGTAGCCGGAGGTGAACTGACGGGACATGGGAGTGCGCGCGCCCGGCTCATGCCGGGGTTGCGGACACTTCCCCGCGCTCACCTGGGTGAACGCCGCGTCCCGCTAGGACGGTGGAGGATGCTGTCTTACTTGTAGCGGTAGACGATTCGGCCGCGTTCCAGGTCGTACGGGGAGAGCTCCACGACGACCCGGTCCTCCGGGAGAATGCGGATGTAGTGCTGGCGCATCTTGCCACTGATGTGGGCGAGCACCTTGTGCCCGTTGTCCAGCTCCACTCGGAACATCGCGTTCGGCAGGGGCTCGATGACGCGGCCCTCAACCTCGATTGCGCCTTCCTTAGCCATGTCCTCCACGTTTCTCGGACCCCGTGATGGGCCCGTTGGCTGATGTCTTTGCTACGTTGCGCGGCAATGCCGCAGCGCGGCTCGGGCACACGTGTCCCTCGCCAGCGGTCTACCTTACCGGCGAGCTGCGGTTATTCAAAATGAGGTTGGTCACGTCCCACGGTCTGCCCGGTCCCTCCCGCCGCCATCCCGCCCCGGGGTCCGCTCCGGTGGGCCGGCCCAGCCCTCCCCCGGTACCGGCGACTCAGCCCGAAGCAACCGGCTCGTCAACACCGGGCACCGCCCTGCAGGACGTTGATCCGCCTTTTCGACCATTCATCGGGAATCGGAATCAGGTCATCGAGGCAGACGGGAATGATCTCGACGAGGGCGGTCATCACACGCGCGAGTCGTTCGACGATCACCTCGTGATCGAGGTGCGTGATTCGCTCGTGATGGGCCACGCGATTGCGGAAATCGAGGAGCCGATTCAGGTCGTGGTGGAGGCTCTCCCTCAACGTATACCTGCCACCTCGAACCCGACCGCCGTACGCGGCATCGAGCGCGGGGAAAGCCTTTCGGATCACGGGCGTCCACAGCTGAGACTCATAGTATTTCGCTCGATGGGGAGCACCTTGCCCCGTCAAACCGACCCATATCCCCATGCTCGTGGCCCCGATGATGTCGGGGGCCTCTGCGGGACGGTCCTTCCGCCGAAGGTGGTCTCGGGCTTCCCGGAACATGTCCGCATGCTCATCGAGCAAGTTCAACTTTCGCCTGGACCGCAATGAAGACACGACGTCGCCCGCCGCGAGGCGTTCGGGCCAGTCGGGCCCGAATTCCTCGGCCAGCGCAGACGCGATTCGATTGCGCAGCGCCAACTCCATCGCCGCCAGCGCAGGCAGATAAGCACCGGCAAGCCGAAAATCGAATACGGCGAGTTTCGCGGCTTGAGCTTGGTTCCCGCCACACTCGTCGACGAACGAACCGAACTTCTCCGCCCCCAACAACTCCGGCCCCATCCCCACCGAGTTCCCCTTCTGCCGAAGAAAAATGCCCCGAGGGTCTTCGCTCTGCGGTCCAATCACCGCAGGCCAGTTTCCCTCGGGGTCGCTGCGACGCCCACGCTAGTCCGTCCCCGGCCGCGTGGCAAGACTTGCGCCCACGCAGCGGGCGGACGGCGTCTGCGGCTTTCCGAAGCTAATCGCGCCCGGAGCGCGCCTCGACCCCTGCGCCGCCGGTGCCGGTCAGGGCGGCGTCGTACTTCTCGCCGCCGACGTCGCCGCTGGCCATCTTGTTGACGGTCAGCGCGATCGCGCCGTCGCCGGTGACGTTGCAGGCGGTGCCGAACGAGTCGATGGCGATGTATGCGGCGATCATCAGGGCGATCTGCGACTCGTCGAATCCGAGCTGGGACTGCAGCAAGCCGACGGCCGCCATGATGGCGCCGCCGGGCACGCCGGGGGCGGCGACCATCATGATGCCCAGCATGAGGACGAACCCGAGCGCCATGCCCAGGGTCAGCTCCGCGCCGGTGAGGTACATGACGGCGAAGGCGAACAGGCCGATCTTCATCATCGAACCCGACAGGTGCACGGTGGCGCACAGGGGGACGACGAAGCCGGCGACGGACTCGCTGACTCCGTTGGCGCGGGTCGACTTCAGGGTCACCGGGATGGTGGCCGCCGACGACGAGGTGCCCAGGGCGGTGAAGTAGGCGGGCAGCATGTTCTTCAGCGCGCGGAAGGGGTTGACGCCCGCGTAGGCGCCGGCGAGCAGGTACTGGACCAGCAGCACCACCCACGTCATGATCGTCGCGAGCACGATGACCTTCAGGAACGCCGACAGGGTCTCGGTGAGGTTGCCGTTCATGCCCATCGACAGGAACATGCCGAAGATGAACAGCGGCAGCAGCGGGATGACGAACTTCTCGATGACCTTCATGATCACCGCGCGCAGCTCCTCGGCGCCGGCCTGCAGGGTGTCGGACTTCACGGCGGTCATGGCGATGCCGACGGTGAACGCCAGCAGCAGCGCCGACATCACGGCGAACGGCGGTTCCATCTCGATGGTGAAGTACGGCGCGAGGCCACCGGCTTCGACGTCGGCGGCCTCGAAGAGTTCCTGGTCGGCGAGGAGCCACGAGTACAGGCCGTTGGCGACGGCGTAGGCGATGAGGCCGGAGATGACGGTGGAGGCGTAGGCGATGCCGACGGTGACGCCGAGCCATTTGCCGGCGCCGCGGCCGAGGGAGGCGATCGCGGGGGTGATCAGGGAGAAGATGAGCACCGGCACGAAGAACCCGAGGAAGCCGCTGAACAGCGAGTTGAAGGTGACGAACACCCGGGCCAGCCATTCGGGGAAGAAGAAGCTGCAGCCGATGCCGAGCACGATCGCCACGATGATCTTGAACAGCAGCGAGTTGAATATGCGGGTGAAGTTCATCGGACCTCGATCGATGGGGGTCGGGGGCCGCGCATGCGGGCGCACGGCGGCTGCGGTGGCGGCGCTCGGGCGTGGGCGCGTGGGCCGCACTCGAGCGTGGTCAACGTACCTGAGGTTACTTCAGGTATTCGGCGGTCCCGTGCACCGGTCACCCTTTTCGCCGTGTGCGAATGCGGGTTCTCCGGGTTCCGATGCGGGGTGGCGGGGTCGGCGGTCGGCGTCGCAAAGCAGGGTCCCGCGGTGCTTTGCGACGGCCGTTCGGATACGCGTCCGCCGGGTTACTTCACCACGCCGAGGTGCTCGAGGATCGCGTCGACGGCGGCGAGGTCCTTCAACCCGTAGATCCTGATGACCGGGTGGTGCTCGCCCTCATCGGTTTCGTACACGTACCGGACGTCGTGGATGGTGATGTCGGCCTGCTCGTCCTCGGGCCACGGGCCCTCGTAGCGTTCATCGTCGGGGTCGCAGGGTTCGCTGACCTCCACCCAGGCACCGTCGACCGCGTCGTCGCGGGGATATTGGTAGTCGATGAGGCACTCGTGGTGATGGGAGACCGGACCGGGCAGCGTGTTGCGGGTGTCGAAGTGGATGGACACGTGGGCGTCGGGCCGGGCGAGCTCCGGCAGGCCGTTGGCCGCCGCGAAGTCGTTGAGCTCCCGGCCGCGTCCGGCGCAGTAGAGCGAGAGCTTCTCGTACTTGCGCCCTTCGCCGTCGAAGCAGTTGTTCAGCGAGGAAAACAGCGGCACCGGGTCGAAGAGGTCGAAGTAGTACCCGACGGCCGAGGGAATGTCCGCTCCCTGTGCGACGGGCTCGGGTGCCGACCGGGTCTCCGGGCCGGCGGCGGCGGGCACCGTCGCCGGATCACGGCCGGAGTCGTCGTCTCCCGCGGCGCCCCCGCCTGCCGCGGGGCCGAGGACCTCATCGACCGTGGCGTCGGGATCGGAACCCTCGAAGCCGTCGAAGGCGACGATCACGCCGACCACGGCGACGAGGACCGCCAGCGCCGCGAAGACCGGCCGCCGAAGCGACCACCACCAGGGGATCTTCGACCGGGCGGGGGCCGCGTCCTGCCGCGCCGCCCGCCGTTCGGCGCGACGACGGGATTCCATGCCCATCATCGTGCGCAGCCGATCCGGGTCCAGGGCACCGACGGCGAGCATCTCGGTGGTGCACGCCGCCGGTCGGATGTGGCTGCCCTCGAGCTGCGGCATGTACCGCTGGAACCCGGATTCGTTGCCGACCAGCACGGGCCACGTCTTCAGGGCGCCGGCCTCGGTGACCATCCGCGGCATGGCGACGGCCAGCGGCTCATGGGAGCCCGCGGTCGCTCCCCTGCGGCCGTAGACCTCGCCGGAGAATACGTCGCCGACGATGACCTCGCGGGAGTCGCCTTCCCCGAAGCGGGCGGTGGCCAGCACTTCGGTGTCGGCGACGGTGCGCACGGTGCCGGAATGCACGCCGAGTTCGGACAGCATCGCGAACCAGCCGCCGATGACCTCGACGGTCATCGACCGCGGATGGACGAGGACGAGCGTGGCGGGTTCCGTCGTGGGGGTGCGTTCGGCGGCCTTCGCGATGAGCTCCGGCAGGTTTCCGGTGCCCAGCGGCGTGACCTTGCCCCGGTGTCGGATCGCCGCCGCGGGAGCGTCCGACGCGACGATCGCCAACTCCCAGAAAGAATCGGACATGGGGGACATCCTATCCCGAAAACCGGGAAAAGACCCGGTGAGCACCCTTCACCGCTGCCCCTGTGAGTCCGGGGCTACGGGCGCGGCGATCCGGCGGCTACGGCCGCGGGGTGAGAATGCGCGGGCCCTCGGCCGTCGCCGCCACGGTGTGCTCCCAGTGCGACGCCGGCTGACCGTCGGCGGTGACCACGGTCCACCCGTCGTCGAGCTCGTCCGATCCCCACTCGCCGCCGAGGATGAGCATCGGCTCGATGGCGAGCACCGACCCCTCCTGGATGACCGGGCCCTTGCCCGGCTTGCCCTCGTTGGCGAGGAACGGGTCCATGTGCATTTCACGGCCGATGCCGTGGCCCCCGTAACCGTCGACGATGCCCAATTCGATGCCGTGACGCCGCTCCGCCGCGCGCGTCGCCCGCTCCAGCGCATGGGAGATGTCGGTCAGACGCGCACCGGGGACCATCGCCGCGATGCCGGCCTCCAGAACCTCGGACGTGGCGATGTTGAGCTTCTCCCAGTCCTCGGCCAGCGTGCCGACGCCGAACGTCAACGCCGAATCGCCGTGCCAGCCGTCGAGGACCGCACCGCAATCGATCGACACGAGATCCCCCTCCCGCAGCACCCGCTCACGGGAGGGAATGCCGTGGACGATGACCTCGTTGACCGACGCGCACACCGACGCCGGAAAACCCTCGTACCCGAGAAACGACGGCACCGCGCCCGCCGACGTGATGACCTCGTGGGCGATGTCGTTGAGATCCTGCGTCGTCACGCCCGGCGCCGCCGCATCCCGCACCGCCGTCAACGCGCGACCGACGATCTCGCCGGCGGCCTGCATGGCGTCGAGCTCGGCGGGCGACTTCGCGGGGACGGAGGGGCGCTTGCGTCGAATTCTGATCACGATCGGCCAGACTACCCCGCCCCGCGACAAACCACGCCCACGCCCGCGCCACGGCGCCACCCGGGCATGAAAAACCGGCGCACGCGACACATCGCGCACGCCGGATCGTCGTCAAGCAGCACCGCGACGCCGGGCCCCGGCACCGCCGGAAGGGACCTACTTCAGCTTGTCCAGCTCGGCCATCGTCACCGCGTTGATCTCCTCCACCGAACCCTCGGCCTTGATCTTGATGATCATGTCCGAGTAGTGGTCCAGCAGCGGAGCGGTCTCGCGGGCGTAGACCTGCATCCGGTTGCGGATGACCTCCTCGGTGTCGTCGGCGCGACCGCGGGCGAGCATGCGCTCCACCACGACATCCTCCGACACGTCGAACTGCACGACGCCGTCGAGCTTCAGGCCCAGATCCTTCAGGATGCGCTCCAGCTCATCGGCCTGCGGAACCGTGCGGGGGAAACCGTCGAGCAGGAAACCGGCCTTCGCGTCGTCCTCCGCCAGACGCGACTCGACCATGCGAACCGTCACGTCATCGGGGACGAGGTTGCCGGCGTCCATGTAGGACTTCGCCTCGAGGCCCAACGGCGTGCCCTCGCCGATGTTCGCGCGGAACAGGTCGCCGGTCGAAATGTGGGGGACGCCGAGCTTCTCGGAGAGAATGGCGGCCTGGGTGCCCTTGCCGGCACCGGGGGGACCAAGGAGAACGAGTCGCATTACTTCAGGAACCCTTCATAGTTGCGTTGCATGAGCTGGCTTTCGATCTGCTTCACGGTGGTCAGCGCGACGGACACGAGAATCAGAAGAGCCGTACCTCCGAACATACCGCCGGACATGCCGCCCTGGGAGCCGCCGATGCCCAGATCGAGCATGAAGTTCGGCAGCACCGCGATGAGCGCCAGGTACAGCGAGCCGACCGCCAGCAGGCGGGTGATGACGTAGCCCAGGTACTCGGCGGTGGGGCGGCCGGGGCGGAAGCCCGGGATGAAGCCGCCGTACTTCTTCATGTTCTCCGCCTGATCGTTCGGGTCGTACTGCACCGAGGTGTAGAAGTACGAGAAGAACACGATCATGGCGAAGAACAGCACGATGTACTGCCAGCTCGACGGGGACAGCAGGTACTGGATGACGTTGCGCTGCCACCAGTTGTCCTGCGACGGATTGTCCTGCCCGGACTGCACGATCTGCGTGATCAGCACCGGCACGTAAATCAGCGACGACGCGAAGATGACCGGGATGACGCCGGCCTGGTTGACCTTCAGCGGCAGGTACGTCGACGACCCGCCGTACTGGCGGCGACCGACCATCCGCTTGGCGTACTGCACCGGAATGCGGCGCTGACCCTGCTCGATGAAGATGACGCCGACGACGAGCACCAGCACCGCGGCCATCACCGTGGCGAACACCAGGCCGCCCGCGGACTGAAGGATGTTGGCGCCCTCGGCGGGCATCTGCGCGGCGATGCCGGCGAAGATGAGCAGGGACATGCCGTTGCCGACGCCGCGGTCGGTTATGAGCTCACCGAACCACATCACCAGCACCGCACCCGAGGTGAGCACCAGGACCATGACGACCATGTCGAACAGGCCCGCCCCCTCGACCAGCAGCGACTGGCTGCCGCCGAGCAGGGCACCGCGGTCGGCCATGGCGACGATGCCCGCAGACTGCAGCAGCGCCAGAGCGACCGTCAGGTAACGCGTGTACTGCGTCATCTTGGCCTGGCCGGATTGGCCTTCCTTCTTCAGCTGCTCGAAGTGCGGGATCACCACCGTCAACAGCTGCACGATGATGGACGCGGTGATGTACGGCATGATGCCGATGCCGAAGATCGACATCTGCAGCAGGGCGCCGCCCGAGAACAAGTTGATGAGCGAATACACGCTGGACTGGTCCTGCGTGATCTGCTCAAGGCGTGCCGCCACCGTCTGGTAGTCGACGCCCGGGGTGGGGATCTGCGCGCCGATGCGGTACAGGATGATCATGCCCAGTGTGAACAGGATCTTCTTCCGCAGGTCGGGGTCGCGCAGGGCCGCCAGGAAACCGGAAGGCACGTGCATCCTCCTGAACCCGCTTTGCGACGGCCCCCGCCGCGCGCCGGTGGGCGTTTGCGGTGGTCGGGGCGCCGGGGCGGAGCCGCCCCGGGTGGTACCGGGACGTCCGCGCGCGCGGGAGTGCTGATAGTGGACGTTATTGGACTCTGCGAGTCTAGCAGTACGGGCGGGCCGCGGCCCCCTCATGGTGGGATCTCCGGTAAGGGCGACCTCAGAGCCGCCGGGCGGGGCCGCACCCGGAGACCCGGCGGGGGACGGTGCGGGGCCGCACCCGAAGACCCGGCGGTGGCGCCACGGTGGCGCGGCGCTGGCGCGGCGGTGGCCCGGGGGTGGCGCGGCGGGGCCTCCACCCCCCAACTTAGCCATGCCTTTCACATTGATATAAGGTGACGCTTACCTCGCCTATCGAGTTCCGTTCTTTCAGCCCGCCACCGTTCAACCGACATCAAGGAAAACTTCATGAACCGAAAAGTCGCCCGCCTCGCCATGGCATGCGGCGCCGCCACCGCCCTCTTTTTCGCAGGTTGCTCCGCGGAGACGGAAACCACAGGCGCAACCGATTCGAGCACCACCCGCACAGTGACCCACGAAGTGGGCGAGGCGACCGTCCCGATCGAGCCGACCACGCTCGTCGCTTTCGACGAAAACGCCGGCATAGCCGCACTCGCCGCAGGCCTGCAGCCCGCCATCGTCTACACCTCGGCATCCGACGTAGGAGCCGACGCGATCCTCAGGGGCGCCGGGGTCGAGCTCCGCGAGGTCGGGACCGTCGAACTGCCGCCGCTGGAGGAAGTCGACGCGCTGGAACCCGACATGCTCCTGGGCACCGGCCCCGAGGGCCCCACCGGCCTGCAGTTCGACAAGCTGTCGGAGATCGCCCCGACCGTCGTGCTCCCCATCACGGGCGACTGGAGGGAACTGACGGAGAGGAACGGGGAGTTGCTCGGCGCCGACGAGGAGCGCGTCGCCAGACAAATCGAGGCCATCCAGAAGCGCCTCGACGAGGCCGGGGAGAAGTCCGACGGCCGCACCCTGTCGCTGCTCGGCAACACCTTCGGCACCATGAACTTCACCATGCCGCCGGGCGCACCGAGCTCGACGCTCATCGCCGACGCCGGTTTCGACCGCCCGGAGTTCCAGAAGCGCGACGCCGGCACCGCCTGGGTCGACCTGTCCCCCGAACTGATCCCGGAGCAGGACGCCGACCTCATCGTTGCCCCGGAGGGCACGTACTACACCGCCGACGCCCTGTTCGAGTTGCCCACCGCGTCATCCCTCACGGGCACGAGGATCCGGACGCTCGGCGAACTCTGGTTCGTCGCGACGCCGTTCTCGTTCTTCGGCACCGCGGTCGACCTCGCGGCCATCGCCGCCGGCGAGGACCCGACGACCGTCGAAGGCCTGCCCCAGGTGTGGGACACCTTCATGTCGGAAATCGAGTCCTGAGTTCCCGGCGCCCGCCCCGGCCCCGGGGTCATCCCCGGGCAGCCGCTTCCCGATGGGCCGGGCCCCGCACCGGGAACGTCCCGGCGAGGGCGTCCGCGATAACCGCCGCCGTGGCCTCCTCTTGTTCGAGATAGCCGAGATGGCCGGCGTCGGGCACTGTGCGGAGCGTCCCCCGCGGAAATGCCGCGGCCAGCCGCGACACCGCGCCCACCGGGGCGATGATGTCGTCGGCGAAGGCCACCACATGCGCGGGGCACCGAACCCGTGCCGCGGCCCGCGCCACGGGTTCCGCGCCGATGGCCGAACCGAAATGGGCGGAGGCACCGCGCGGGGGTTCCGAAATCGTCAGCATGTCGACGAAATCGCGGCCCCGGACCGGATCCCGCAGCGTCGCCGGCGACAGCGCGAGGGCCTGGATCGCGGCCCACACGTCGCGGTCGCGTCCGGCATGCCCTGCCTGCCCCGCATGCCCGGCTTCCCCGGAGTACCGGGCGACGGCCCGGGCGTACAGTTCCCCGGCAGGGCCGGGCTCATCGCCCAACGCCAGCAGCACCAGCGCCGCCACGTCGTCGGGCCTGCGCTCGGCGAGGTGGACGGCGACGCGGGCGCCCATCGACGTACCCACGATCGCGGCCGGCCCGGGCCCGATTTCCCCGAGCACCGCGTCGACGTCGTCCACGCAGGAGGCCCAGGAATACCCGGCGGCCCACGGCGAGCTTCGCCCCGTGCCGCGCCAGTCCACGACCCACGTCGAGTACCCGAGCGCCCGGAGGGCCGGGGCGTGATGGGCCTGCCACACCCGCCCGGGCGCCCCGGCGCCCATCAGCATGACGACGGGCGGGCCCTCCCCGTCGACGGCGACGTGCAGGGCTCCGCCGGGGACGTCGACGTGCATGCCGATGTGCATCAGGCTCCGCCCCCCGAATCCCCGGACAGCAGCGCGACCGCGCGGTGGAACGCATTTCGCAGTTCTTCCGCCACGTCATCGGCGATCGTGGGCTGCCATCGCCACACGGTCGACAACGCCGCGCCATCGGCGCGGACGTCGACGCCCACGCTGAGCTCGACGGCGTGCGGGCAGACCATGCCCGGCGCGGTCTCCGTCGGCAGCGCCGCCGCGGTGGCGGGGTCGGTCGACGCCGATACGGTCCCTCCGCCGCCCAGGGCGCTGGAAGTGTGGCCGAGGAACACGACGAGCGAGTCCGCCGGGGCCCAGCCGCCGTCGTCCGCGAGCGCGCCTTTCGTCCAGGCCGAGGGCCCGTAGTCGCCGACGGCGTCCCTGGCGCGCGCCACGGCGCCCAACCAGTTGGCCACCGTGCCCGGCGATTGCAGCTCGGCCGTCGTCGGCGGCTCCTGCCCGCCGATGACGTGCGGGAAGAGGGTGCTCAACCAACCGACCGTGCGGCCGACGTCCGGCACCTGGCCGCGAGACCGCGGCCCGGGGGACGAACGTCCGTCCATCGGGGGCCTTTCGTCGACCGGGGGCCTTTCGTCAATCGGCGATCGCGTCGCGCGCCGGCCGTGCTCCTCGAGGATCACCGACACGGGTGTCGGCTCCGCGTCCCCCATCGTCTCGGCCCACGCGCAGGCGTAGGCGGCGAGGACGACGTTTTCGCCGCATACCCGGGCCTGATCTGCGGTGATGGGGACTATCGTTCCCTTCGTCCTCGTTTCGCCGTAGGTCGCCGGTGCCGCGTCGCGGGGCAGCGTGGTCAGACGCCCCAGGACCGATTCCCAGTACTCGTCGGCCCCGGGCACGGGGAACCGGCGCCACTCCTCCCATTCGAACGGGGTCGCCGACTCCTCGGGCGGGGTTTCGCCGGGCTGATCCCACACGGTCCGCAGATCCTCGAGGATCACCCGCAAGGAAAAGGAATCGCAGGCGAGATGATGGATGCAGACGACGACGGTCGCGGCATCGGGCTCAGCCGGTACCGCGGCGGACAGGAGCACGCCCTCTCCCGGGTCGAGGTCCGCGAGAGCCTTCCGCGCCGCATCGCCGATGTTCTCCCCGGCGAGCTCCGGATGAACTGACACGGCGACGCGCGGGGAGCAGGGGATCACCTCCCATGTCCCGTCGTCGCGGGGGATCCAGCGCGACGCCAGCGCGGGATGGGCCCGCGCCACCGCGACCAGGGCGCCGCGCACCCGCTCCGGCGTCACCGAATCCGTAATGCGCAGCGGGAGCAGGAGCGCGTAACTCTTCCACTCGCCGCGTCGGCGGATCCACCGCAGCATCGGGCCGTCGACGGCGGTCGCGGGGAGGGGGCCGGCGACGCCCGTCGACACGTCGCCGGGTTCCCCGCGATCACCCTTCTCCGAGGTGAATCGCCCGGACAAACGTCGGGCGAGGTCCTCGACCGTCGAAGCTTCCCATGCTTCGCGGATGGTGATGGCCGCGCCGCGGCGGCGGAGCTCCGCGATGAGGGAGGCGACCGAGATGCTGTCGATTCCCATCGCACGCAGTTCGTCGTCCAGCCCCACCGATTCGATGCCGCACAGCGAGCGGATCGCGTCGGAGACGATGCGCTGTGCCACGGTCACGGGTTCCCGCCGACCGGGATCGTCGTCGCCGGGTTCCGCGGCCAACTCGCGGATCCGCGTCTTCCCGTTGGCGTCGAGGGGGATGGCGTCGACGACGAGGATCCTGTCCGGCACCAGGTACCGGGGCAGTATTTTCCGCGCCCGGTCGCGGATTTCCCCGGGCTCGGCGTCGCCGACCACGACCGCGACGACGCGCGTGCCGAGTGCGTCGTCCACCGTGGTCACCGCGGCATCCTCGACGCCGCCGCACCTGCGCAGCCCGGCCTCGATTTCCCCGAGTTCGATGCGGTGACCGCGGACCTTGACCTGCCGGTCGGCGCGCCCCAGGTAGGTGAGGCCGCCCTCGCCGTCGGTCAGCCTGACGATGTCGCCCGTGCGGTACATCCGCCGCCCCGGGTGCCCCGGTTCGGCGACGAAATGCGCGGCGGTCAAGGGCGCGTCGCCCATGTACCCGTGGGCGACCTGCGGCCCGCCGACGTAGAGCTCCCCCGGCCAGCCGGCGGGGACGGAGGAGAAATCCGCGCCGAGGACGTAGGCGCGCGTGCCGATCGCGGGTTCGCCGATCATCGGCCGGCTGCCCGGGGTCACGCGCGCCGAGGTCACCTCGACCGTCGTTTCAGTCGGGCCGTAGAAGTTGTGCACGGCGACGGATTCGCACGCGGCCAGGTCGTCCCACACGTCGGGGGAAATGTCCTCGCTGCCGAGCGCGAGGATCTGCAGGCCCCCGCGTTCGAGGAGCCCGGCCCGGCGCAGCGGCTTCAGCATGGAGGGCGACGTGTCGATCATGTCGACCTCCAGGTCCCTCAGGATGGAGACCACGCGGTCCGGGTCGCGGCGCGTCTCCTCGTCGAGAAGCACGAGCTCGTGCCCGGAGAGAAGCGCCAGCTGCGGTTGCCATGCGGCGTCGAAGGCGAAAGACCAGACGTGCGCCACGCGGAGCCGGCCGTGCCGGGGCTCCACGGACCCGTAGATCCGCAGGGCATGGTTCCGGTGCAGTGCGAGGATGCCGCCGTGCGTGGCGACGACCCCCTTCGGCACCCCGGTCGAACCGGACGTGAACACCACGTAGGCCGGGTCGTCGTGGGCGGCCCGGTTCCTCGGCTCGCCCACCGTCTCGTCCGGTTCGACGTCGGATACGGCCACGGGGACAATCCGCCGTACCCCGGCTTCGGCTCCATCGCGGGCTCCGTCGTCCCGGCCCTCGGCGCCATCCCCGATCACGGCCCGCACCCCGCCGCGCTGGAGGATGAGTCGGCTCCGCTCGCTCGGCGCCGCCGGGTCGACGGGGACCGCGACGGCGCCCGCCCGCAGCACGGCCAACAGGCTCCCGATGTATTCGGCGCGGCGGGGCAGGCGGATCGCCACCCGGTCCCCCGGCCCGATGCCCTTCTCCCGCAGGAGGGTGGCCATCCCCTGCGCCCACCGCACCAGTTCCGAGTACGTCCACCAGCGGCCATCGGCCCACAACGCCAGGGCATCGGGGGTTTCCGCCGCCCGGGCCCACACGGCCGCGTCGATTCCCCCGGCCCTCCCGGGTTCCGGGTCGCCGGCGTCGTGCGCGTCCTGCGCGCCGCCCGCGACGACGACCTCGCGGACGGCTCCCCGGCCGCGGTAGTCGCCCGCGGGGTCGGCGCAGATCGACGCGATCGCCTCCCGGACCTGCTCGATCACGTCGTCGGGGTCGAACGCCCCGGGCAGTCGCCCGCGATCGTCGTCGAGGGCGACGTACCACCGGCCGCCGACGGAGCCGGGTGCGCATACCAGCGGGTAATGCGAGTAGGTGTCGCGATCCACCGCGGACCACGAGGTGCCGTCGGGAAGCTCCACGGCCTGCCCGTCGAGCCGGGGGACGTTGTGCATGATGACCGCCACATCGAACAGGTCCGCGATCCCGGCCGCCTCCTCGATGAGGTGCGGGGGCAGGGCGCCGTGCTCCGCGACGGCGGCGAGGTCGGCGTGCACCCGGCGGCACGCGTCGCCGATGGCTTCCCCCGGGATCAGCCGGATCCGCAGGGGCACCGTCGTCGTGAGCGCACCGACGAGCCGGTCGATCCCCGCGACCGACGCGGGCCGCCCCGCGATGGAGACCCCGAGGACAAAATCGGACTCCCCGATCATCCGGGAGACGACGAGGCCCCAGGCGGTGATGGCGAGCGCGGCCGGGGTGATGCCCAGCCGCCGGGCCGCAGCCTCCAGGTCGGAGCCTTCGGCGTCGGTCAGGTCGCGCACGGTCGTCCGCGGCGCCGGGGAGGCGGCGTCGGCGGCGTCGGCGTCGGTTTCCGCCACAACCTCGGCCGAGCCCCGGGCGACCGCCGTGGGGCCGGGGAGGCCCGCCAAATAATCGCGCCACCATGCCGCGTCTTCTTCCCCGGATTGGGTGGCCAACCAGGCCGCGTAATCCCGCAGGGCGGGGGCCGGCGGCAATGCCGGGGCGCCGAAGCCGTAGGCGGTGGCGATCTCCTCCGCGACGATGCCCAACGACCAGGCGTCGATGACTGCATGGTGGAACCCGAGGACGAGGCGGTGCCGGTCGGGGCCGACCGTGATGAGGGCGAACCGGTGGGTCCGCCCGCCCGCCAGATCCCAGTCGCCGCGGCAGCACTCGTCGGTGACCGCCGCGAGGTCCTCCGGAGTGGCCTCCCGTTCCGCCCACGTCAGGGTGGGCTTCGGCGGGACGGCCATGACCGCGCCCGCCCCCTCCGGGCGCCGGAACCGGGCGCAGAGCTGGGGGTGCCTGCCGACGACCGTCGCGCACGCCTCCTTCAGGGCGCCGCGATCGAGCGGCCCGGCGACGTCCATCGCGGCGGCGACGGTGTACCCCTCTTCCCCGCCGAAGATGTCGTGCCAGGCGACGAGCCCCACTTGGAGCGGGCTCAGCCGGAGGATTTCGGGGGCGTCAGTCATCGTCCCCGCCTTCGGGGCGCCGGCCGGAGCCCGGCGGGTCGGTCCACGCGCGCTCGACGAAAGTCAGCGCCTCAGCTCGGCTCAGCTCACCGCTGCGCGCCCGCCACCCGTCGGGAACCTCGGCGAACGTCGGCCAGAGCGAGTATTCGCCCCGGTCGTTGACGACCACGATGAAGCGGCCCTCGGGATCATCGAAAGGATTCATTCCGTCACTTCTTTCTCGTCGGTCACTTACTCGTTCGTCGCTTGCCGGTCGGGCACGTGTGGGTCGCGTGCTCGCCGGTTCGGTGGCTCACCGTCCGCGCTCGTCTCGTCGCCGCTGGACTCGTCGCCGCTGGTCTCGTCCGCGCTTGTTTCGTCCGCGTCCGTTTCGCCGGCGACCGGTTCGGGGACGCCGGCGAACGCCCGCAGGAGCACGAAGAGACCGGCGAGGGACAGCGCGGCGCCGGCGATGGGCAGGGCGCCGAGCGGCGCGGCGGCCACGAGGACGCCGCCGAGGCCCGCGCCGGCGGCCACGCCGACCGCCCCCAGCGAGCTGTTCATCGCCAGCGCCTGCGTGGTGTAGGGGCCGGCGAGCTGGTGGAGGCGCACCTGGATCGCGGACGACGACCAGTAGGTGAACACTCCCCAGGCGACGACGAGCGGAAGGAACCACCCGAGCCCCACCGGCCGGGCCCACCATGCGACGAAGAACGCCGCCATCACGGCGATGTAGATGCTCAGCCCCGTGACGATGGTCCGATCGGGGCCTTTCGCGTCCGTGGACCACCCGCCGGCGACGGTGCCCAGCGTGGCGGCCACGCCGAACACCAGGAACGCCAGGGGCCGCATGTCGTCGCGGCCGAGCGTTTCCGACAGGAACGGGGCGACGTAGGTCACGAGGGTCAGCGCGCCCATGATGGACAGGGCACCGCCGACGAGTGCGAGCGAGATGCGCCATTGCGCGAGGACCGCCAGCTGCTTCCGGATCGGGGTCGGCGGCTGGACGGGCGCCCCGGGGAAGGTGACGGCGACGACGGCGGCGCTCACCGCCCCGAGCCCGGCCATCGCCGCGAACGTCGCCTGCCAGCTCAGGGCCGACGCGATCCACACGCCGAGCGGCACGCCGAAGGCCACGGCGCCCGACACCGCCATCGACAGCACCGCCAGGTAGCGGCCCCGCGCCGAGTCCGGGGACAGGTCCGCGGCGGCGGCGAAAATGGCCGGGAGGACGGCCGCGGCGGCGGCCGCGGAAATGACGCGGAGCACCATCGCCACCGCGAACGCCGTGGTCACAGTCATGCCGAGGTTCGCCAGGACGAACACCGCCAATGCCGCGGGGAACAGGATCCGGCGGGACATCCGGGCCAGCAGGACGGCGGCGATGGGCGTGCCGACGGCCATGGTCAACGAAAAGGCGGTGACGAGCTGGCCGGCGGCGGCTTCCGGGACGGACAGCCCGTCGGCGACCTCGGGCAGGATGCCGGCGATGATGTAGTCGTCGGTGAAGAACGTGAGCAACGCGAGGCTGAGCCCCAGCAGCCACCAGGGGGCGGGACGTTCGTCGGCGGTCGTCCCGGTGCGGGCGGGGTCGGCGGGGTCGGCGATTGCCCGGTTGCTCATGCGGTCGGTGGTTTTTCCGTGGGTCATGCGAATTGTGCTTCCTTCGTGGTGTCCGTGTCGGTTTCCGTGTCGGGGTCCATCCCGGTGTTCGGGGCGGTGCCCGGGTTCGGGTCGGGGCCGGTGGCGTCCGCGCCGGCCCCCATGTAGTCGGAGGCCAGCGACTCGAACTCGGGGCCATCGGGGGTCGCGCGCAGCGCCGCCGCGCAGTCCGCGGCGGTGGCTCCGTGCAGCAGGGTCCGGATCGTCACCGGGATTCCGGGGTCGAAGATCTCCCGCATGGCGGTGACCGCGCGCAGCGCGCCCAACGAATCACCGCCGGCCCGCAGGAAGGGGACCTGGGGATCCATGGCGTCCACCCGGGATGATTCCGCCCAGATGTCGGCGATGAGCAGCGCGAGGGGGTCGGCGCCGGGGCCCGCATGCGCCGATCCGGGGCCCGCGGGGGCGGATGATGCCGTGGCGTGCGCCGCGACGGCGCGTTCGACGAGCAGGCGGTGCACCATGCGGCGATCGGTCTTCCCGCTGGGGGTCACGGGCACGGCGTCCACCCGGAGCAGGTGCCCGGGCACCGAATACGGCGGCAATACCTCCCGCAGCGCATCCAGCACGTCGTGTTCGCGGGCGGACCCCGCGTAGGCGGCGCCCAGTCCGCGGACGCCGGACCCGCCGGGAAGCGGCACGACCGCGGCGGCGGACACCCCGGGGATTTCGCGCATGCGGGCCTCGGTTTCGGCGGGTTCGACGCGGTGGCCGCGGATTTCCACTTGCCGGTCTGCGCGTCCGCGGAATTCGACGAGCCCCGGCGGTCGCCAGGCCCCACGGTCGCCAGTGGCGTAGGTGCGCGACGCCCACTCCCACGCGCGTTCCATGGAGTCCACGGAGTTCGCGGAGTTCGCGGAGTCCGCGGAAAACCCGGAACCCCCGGGTTGCCCGAGGTACCCGAGCATCACGCCGGGGCCGGTGACGGTGAGTTCGCCCTCGACTCCGGCGGGGCGGTCGTGCCCCCGTTCGTCGACGATGCGGTAGTGCGCCCCGGGCAGGGGGCGACCGTAGGGCACGCTCGTCCATCCGGGCGGGGTGATGTCCCCGGTGATGCGGTGGGCGATGTTCCACCCGGTGGTCTCCGTCGGCCCGCCGATGCTCCAGATTCGGGCGTCGGGCGCGTGGTCGCGGACCCGGCGGACGAGCTCCGGCGCCACCCAATCGCCGCCGGTGAGCACGATCCTCAAGTCGGCGAGCGCGGCCCCGGTGGCCCGCGCCCCTTCGGTCAGCAGGTCGACGGCCGCCGGCACCGCGCAGACGACGGTCGCGCCGTGCCGCTCGGCCAGGGTCGCCCATTCGGCCCCGTCCGGATCGGCCGGGGCGATGACGGCGCCGCCGACTGCGCCCATCACGTACACGTCCAGGATGGACATGTCGTGGTGGGGCTGCGCGAGCAGCAGCGAACGGTCGCCGGCGCGGAGGCCGCACATCGCGACGGTGGCGGCCACGCAGGCCTCGAGGCCTTCCCGCGGCACCCGGACGCCTTTGGGGCGCCCCGTCGATCCGCCGGTGAAGAGGATCGCGGCGCATTCGCCCGCCGACCGCGTCGCCGGGGTCGCCGCGGCGGGGGCGCCGCCGGCGCGGGCGATTTCCCGCGGCGTGACGACGACCGGTGCGGCGTCGGCGCAATCGCCCCGGTCGGTGATGAGCAGCGTCGCCCCGGCCAGGTCGACGAGTTCCCGGATTCGCGCCGGCGGCGACGACGGATCCAGCGGGACGACGCACCAACCGCCGTGGCTCACCGTCAGCGAGGCGATCACCGCCTCGCACCGATCGGCCACCGCGACGGCGACAGGGGCCCCGTCCGCGACGCCCCTCCCGGCCAGCCCCCGGATCCCCGCGGACACCCGGCCCGCCAGTTGCCGGTAGGTGACGGCGCCGTCGCCGGCGATGCACCACGGGTCGTCCCCGTCGGCACGCCGGTCGATCCAGGCGGTGAGGGGTTCGGCGCACCGCTCCGGCGGGCCCGCGTCCCCGCGGTCGCGGAGCGCACGGGCCCGCGCCGCGGGGGCGGGCGGGGACAGCCACGCCGCGGCGTCGGCAAGCCGATGGACCTGATCCAGCAGGTTCCCCCAGATTCCGTCGACGACGTCGTCCGGGATGGCCGCGTCGAGGACGTCGAAGCGGAGGGCGACCGACTCCCCGTGGTCGGCGACCTGGAGATCGAGAGCGACCTGCGGGGTCTGGCTGATCGCCCATTCCTGGGACATGGCGCCGCCGGCGAGCGACGACAGATCGCCGCCGATGCCGAGCTCGCTGGTGAACACCACCGGGGCGACGGGTTCATCCGACGTGCCCCGCTGGCGGAACAACTCGCGGACGACCTCCATGCCCGAGACGGAGGTGTGCGACAGATCGCGGTGCAGCCTCCGCTGGAGGCGCCGCGCGATGGCGTGGAAGGAGGCGTCGTCCCGGAGGTCCGCGTCGAGCAGCGTGAACGAGGCGAATTCGCCGACGATCGCGTCGAGATCGGGGGCCTCGCCGGCCCGCCCGAAACGGGGGACGTTCAGCGTGAACCGGCGGTGGGCGGACCAGTTCGCCAACGCGCAGGAGTAGGCGGCCAGCAGCACCGTCGACGGCGTCAGCCCCCGCTCCCGCGCATGCCGCGCCACCCGTGCCCACATGTCGGCGGGGAGGTCGTGCCGCCGGTGCCGGAACATCCCCGCGTCGCCGGCGCCCGATTCCCGGGGCAACTGGGGTGGCGGGGGAAGATCGGCCACGGCCGTCGACCAGTAGGCGCGGTCGGCGGCGCGGGCCTCCTCCCCCGCCCCGTCGAGCCACCGCCGATGGGACTCCACGTAGTCGCGGAACGTGGTCCGCGGCGGTGGCCCCGCGATGCGGCCGGTCGCGTAGGCCTCGTCCCATTCCCCGAGGAGGAGGTGGATGCTGCGGGCGTCGGCGATGAGCGCGTCGACGTCCACGCACGTCCGCACCTCGGAATCGTCCCGGACCACGACGACCTCCAGCAGCGGGGGCCGGAGCGGATCGCGGACCGACACGGCCATCCGCCGGCGGATCCGCGCGGCCTCGGCCGCCGCGTCGCCGGCGTCGACGATCGGCACCTCGAGGTGCGGCGCCCCGGGCGTCAGCCTCTGCATGCCCGTCCCGGGGTCGATGGCCGCGGCGCACATCGGGTGCCGCGCCAGCACCTGATGCAGCGCCCGGATCAGGCGCGGGACGTCCACGTCGGACCGTCGGCCGGTGTACTCCAGGTACAGGTGGCACGACACTTCGCCGCCACCGAGATCTCCGTCCCGGCCGATGAGGTAGGCCTGCTGCTGATCCAGCAGCGCGAACGGGGCGTGGGGATCCCCCTGGGCAGGGAGAATCGGGAACGATTCGGCGGTGTCTCCGCACCCGCCGCACCCGCTGGCTCCGCCGCGCTCGCCGTCCAGCAGTCGCGCCAACTCGTCGGCGGTGCCGCCCAACACGTCGGCGACGCCCACCTCCCAGCCCGTGATGAGCCGGAGGCGACGCGCCAGCCGCATCGCGGTCAGGGAATCCCCGCCCAACGACACGAAATCCCGGGGATCCCGCGGATCGCAGTCCAGAGCCTCGGCCCAGGCGGCGCGCACCGGCGACTCGTCGACCGCGCCCGGCGCACCCGCGCCGGGCCGCCGGCCGGGGATCCGGTGCCCGACGTCCGCGGTGCGGCTGAGTTTTCCGCTGTCCGTGCGCGGCAGGGAGCCGGCGACGACGATCTCGCGCGGTACGGCGTACCCGGGCAGCCGGTCGACGAGGTGGGCGCGGATCGATTCCTCCGTCACCGTCGGCGCCGCCTCCACCCGGGCGCGCAGCCACGCGTCCTCGCCCGGGGCCCCGCCGCACGCGACCGTCACCACCTGGCGCACGCCCGGGATACCGTCGATGGCGGCGCTGACCTCGCCCGGTTCGACGCGGTGGCCCCGGATCTTCACCTGGTCGTCGGCCCGGCCGACGAACGTGATCGCCCCGTCCGCGTCCGCCCGCACCAGGTCGCCCGTGCGGTACAGGCGTCCGCCGGGGACCGCCGGATCGGGGATGAACGCCAGCGCCGTGCGGACGGCGTCGCCCCAATACCCGAGTGCGTGGTGGGGCGACCGGACGTGCAGCTCCCCCATCTCACCCGGCGCGACCGGGCGCAGCCGCTCGTCGAGCACGGTCACCCAGCCCTCGCCGAGGGCGCGGCCGAGCCCGACCGGCCCGGGTTCGATCCGGGCGGCGTCCAGCACGTTCTCCGTGACCACGTGCGTTTCGGTGGGCCCGTACTGGTTGTGCACCACGATTCCCGGGAGCGCGCGGAGCATCGCGGTCAGATCGTCGTTGGCGAGCAGCGGCTCGCCCGCGTGGATGAGCCTCCGGAGGGTGAACGGGGAACTCCCCTCCGCGGTCGCGGCGGCGGCGAGTTCCCGCAGCATCACCGCCGGGCTGTAGAGCGTGTCCACCCGGTTGGCGATGATCCACGCGCACAGCGCCGCGGCATCCCGGCGCACGGGTTCCGGGACAACCCGGATTTCGCCGCCTTCCGCGAGGGTGCACATGATCTCCTGGTAGGACACGTCGAACCCCGTCGACGCGAACTGCGCGACCCGCGGGCGCGGCAGCCTGCGGGGGCGTTCGCGGTGCCGGGCGACCAGGGCGTCGATGCAGCGGTACGACATCGCCACGCCCTTCGGCGCGCCGGTCGACCCGGACGTGAACAGGAGGTACGGGCATTCGTCCGGTCTCCACCGGTGCCAGCCGCCGTCGCCGGGCCGGGTTGGCGCGGCTGTTTCGGCCCGCCCGTCCCGCGCATCCCACTCCTCCGGATCGAGGGGGATGACGGGGGTGTCCCGCGGCCCGCCCCCGGCGGGCGCCCCGGCGTCCACCGGTTCCGCATCCCCGATCGGTTCGCCGACGATGACCCGTGCGCCGCTCAGCCGCCGGATGAGGTTCGCGCGCCGCGGCGGCAACGCGGCGTCGACCGGCACGTAGACCGCGCCGGCGCGCAGCAGCGCGATGCACGCGATGACGGCGCCGGCACCGCGCCGCACGTGGACCAGGACCGGGTCGCCCGGCCGGACCCCCTCGGCGCGCAACCGCGCGGCCAGGGAGGCGGTGGCCCGGTCCACCTCCGCCGGGGTCAGGCGGGCGTCGTCGTCGGCGAGCAGGATGCGGCCCTCCTCCGATTGGAGGGCCTCCCGGACCTGCTCCGCCATCCCCCGGGCCGACGGACGGCATTCGTTCCCTGTCATCAGCGGCTCCACCCACTGCAGCGCTTGTTCGGCGGTGAAATACCGGGTGGCGTAGTCGATGACCCACTGGTGGTGGGTGTCCCTCCGGATGGCCATCGGCACCCCCGCCGCGGGGCCGAACGTCGCGTGCAGCACCGTCCCGGGGACGCCGTCGAGTCCCCACTGGGAGTCGACGACCGTCGCCCATGACGGTTCCGCGCCGTCCGTTGCCTCGACGGAGTCCACCGCGGGACTCTGCGCGGGGGCGTCGCCGCGCGCCGCGCGCGCGAGGCGTTTCCGCAGGGCGTCCGCCCG
Source organism: Corynebacterium sp. HMSC11E11 (assembly GCF_001807025.1). NCBI lineage: Bacteria > Bacillati > Actinomycetota > Actinomycetes > Mycobacteriales > Corynebacteriaceae > Corynebacterium > Corynebacterium sp. HMSC11E11. The sequence goes on from NZ_KV787100.1 coordinate 33,461, forward strand.
GGTGCCGTCGGAAACCGGCAATCGGGCGACGTCCCGGGGACCGGTGCCGGGGTCGCGCCGGACCAACCTCCCGTCCGGGTGGGGCGGCATCCCCGGCAGAAGCCGGCTCGTCTCGGCCCACACCGCGGCGGGGGTGGCGCCGACGACCAGGAGCACGTCCGCGGCACCCGGCTGCGGTCGTCCCGCGTCGACCGACGCCCACCCCGACACCGCGTCCGCGGAACCGGTCAGCCACGCGGTGCTCAGCCGCCGGAGATCCGGCAGCCACCCCGAGGGGTCGATATCCCGTTGCCCGGGCCCCGGGGTCACGCATACGACGAGCGCCGCCGGCTCGCCTCCGCCCCGGCTCATCGGGGGCTTTCCGACGGATCCCCGGCGTCCCGGTCGTCCGCCAACAGCGCGGCCAGCTGGTCCTCGTCCAGACCGGATACCGCGGTGTCCGATGCCGGCGTCGCCGCACGTTCCGGTTCCCCCGCGCAGGCGGCGATTCCGGCGACCGTGGGATCCTCCAGGATCCGGCGCGGGGTCACCGCGATCCCGTCTCGGCCCAGTGCAGCGGCCATGGAGATGGCCCGCACGCTGTCGAGCCCCAACGCGAAAAGGTTGTCGTTCCGCCCGATGAATCGCACGCCGGTGGCGGCCCCCGCGGCCTCGGCGACCCGGGTTTCCGCGTCGCCGGCCGGCGGATCGATGGTCCCGGTAGGCGTGCCGGCGGGTTCCGGCAAATCCCCGGCCACCACGGCGCCGGCCCCGTCCCGGGGGATCGCCGCCACGGGGACGATCACCGCGGGAATGTGGCGCGGCTCCAGTTCGCCCGGGCCCGCGATCCGGTCGTGCGCCGCTCGCGCGGCATCGCCGTCGTCCGTGGCGGCCCAGGCGACGACGACGTCGCCCCCGTGCGTCGGCACGTACGCGGCGTACGCGTCGCGCACCCCGGCGCAGCGGCGCAAGCTCTCTTCCACGACGGCCGGCGGCCGCCGCTCGTCCGCGGCGCGTCCGCCCGCGGTCGCGTTTCCGTCGTCGCCGGTCATCGTCGTCCCGTCGGTGGTCAACTTCTTCTCCTGTTTCGGTTGGTCGCGTTTCGGTGGGTCGTATGGTGAGGTCGTGTATCGGGGCCGTGTTTCGGTGGGCCGCGTGTCGGCGGCGATCGCACGCGGGCCGGGCCGCCGGATCACGATCCGGTCGGGCACGGCACGTTCGCCCCGGGTTCGCCCGACCGGGATCCGGCCGCCGTGAACGCCTCGAGCACATCCCGGTGCATGGACCGCGCGACGTCGTCGCCGACGTACCGGCGGTCGTAGACGAGCTCGATGAACGCGTCCCCGTCGTCGCGGATCTCCAAGTCCCAGGTGGTGTCGTACGGCGCGTCGGCGGGCCGGGTCGGTGCGATGGCCCACTCGAGGCGGTCCGTCATCCGCGGCCGGCGCTGATTGCGCCCCTGGGCCAGGTGGCGGACGAGCGGCCGCGTGGTGGCGGCGCGCCGCGCCCCGACCGCGCGGACGATGTCGTCGAACGGCAACTCGGCGTGCCCGATTGCGTCGGCCAGCGCGACGAACGCGGCCCTGCGGGCGTCGGCGCCGCCGGCGTCAGCGCGGTTCAGCCGCACGGGCACCAAATCGACGCCGAGGGCCACCGATTCGGCTGCGGCGGCGTCCGGGATCGCGGCGGGCACCCCGACGATCAGATCGTCGCGGCCCGTGTGG
>NZ_KV787101.1:0-70125 GCF_001807025.1 Corynebacterium sp. HMSC11E11
CGACGACCGTGCCGCAGCTCATGCCGGCCGCCGGGACATCCAGCGCGCCGCCCGCCGCAGCGAGGATCCCCGCCGTGTCCGGCGCGATGCCCGCGACGATCGCGGCGTGCGCGAGTACCGCTTCGACGACCGCCGTTCGGCGCCCCGTGATGACCGTCGCGGCGTCCCTCGGGACGACCGCCGCATGGCTCCCCGACGGGACGATGTCCGACGCGATGATGCCCGCCGCGAAGACCGGTACCGGGATGGTGCGCGTTACGACGGACGTCGTGAAGCACACCCGGAACGCCGACGCGTGCGGGAATGGCCGCCGCGCCACGAACGCCCGCGGCACTCGCGCGACGACCTCCGCCGCGACTGATTCACCGGCCGGCTCTCCGATATTCCGGGCCCTGCGCCGCCGGCGGCCCCCGCCCCACCCGCAAACCACGGGGTCCGAAACACGGGATCGCCCCTTTTAAAGCGCTAAACCACGGGGTCGGCATCGACCCCGTGGTTTGGACCCCGTGGTTTGGGTTCGGAGTGCTGAACCCGTGGTTTGGGTTCGGAGTGCTGAACCCGTGGTTTGGGCCGGGGCCCGACGTCTAGCGCTGGACGCGGGCCTCGCGCAGCTCGCGCGGCAGGGAGAACACGATCTTCTCGCTGGCCGTGCGAACCTCCTCGACGTCGACGTACCCGCGCTCGGCGAGGTAGTCCAAGACGCCCTTGACCAGGATCTCCGGCACCGACGCACCGGAGGTCAGGCCGATGGTGGTCACGCCGTCGAACCACTCGTCCTGGATCTGGTGCGCGTAGTCGACCAGGTGCGAATCGCGGGCACCGGCCTGCAGCGCCACCTCGACCAGACGCTTCGAGTTGGAGGAGTTCTGCGAGCCGACCACGATGACCAGGTCGCACTTCGGAGCCAGGGCCTTCACAGCGACCTGGCGGTTCTGGGTGGCGTAGCAGATGTCGTCGCTCGGCGGGTCCTGGATGTGCGGGTACTTCGCCTTGAGCAGGTCGACCATCTCCATGGTTTCGTCGACCGACAGGGTGGTCTGGGACAGCCACACCAGCTTGTCCTCGGGGCCGAAGTCGAGGGACTCGATGGACTCGGCGCCGTCGATGAGGTGCACGCGATCCGGGGCCTCGCCTGCGGTGCCCTCCACCTCCTCGTGGCCCTCGTGGCCGATGAGCAGAATCTGGTAGCCGTCGCGCGCGAAGCGCTTGACCTCGTTGTGGACCTTCGTCACCAGCGGGCAGGTGGCGTCGAAGGTGTGCAGGTCCAGGGCCTTGGCCTGGCGGTGCACCTCGGGCGAGACGCCGTGGGCGGAGAACACCAGGTTGGCGCCGTGCGGCACTTCGTCGGTCTCGTCGACGAAGATGACGCCCTGCTCCTCGAAGGTTTCGACCACGTACTTGTTGTGCACGATTTCCTTGCGCACGTACAGGGGCGCGCCGTGCATGGCCAGGGCCTTTTCCACGGTCTCGACGGCGCGATCGACGCCGGCGCAGTACCCGCGCGGGGCGGCCAGCAGCACCTTCTTCTCGGCGGCGGTTGCGTCGGTTGAGATAGTCGTCATGGCCACCACCCTAGCCAAAGGCACCTACAATCGACACAAGCCGACCACTTCCCGCCACTTCCCTTCCACCAGGAGCGTTGACATGCCCGCACCGTTGCCCATCCGCCTTGCGGCAGGCATCGCCGTCACCACCGTCGAAGAGGCGTTTCGCCTCCCCTACCGCCTGCGTCGACTGCCCGGTCGCGTCGCGGGTTCGGCGTTGACGTCGGCGGCGGGCTCGGCCATGCGGGCCCGCCAGAATTTCACCGATCTGGTGGCCCGCGGCGACATGGTGTTGGAGGAGCTGGCCACGCCGGTGGAGGAACAGCCGGCGTGGGCGACGTTCGACGAGGACGTCGATCCCGACGCCGCTGCGGCGAATTCGGCGTCGGCGGCGGCGTCCGCGCGCGCCGCAGCCGACGGTGACGTGCCCGCCCCGGAGCAGGTCGCCCGGGATGTCGGGTACGCGGACATGGACGCGGAGGATCTGGAGGATCTGATCCCGACGTTGGATGCCGTGCAGTTGTCGGCGTTGAGCCGCCACGAGCGCACCCTGGGCGATCGTCCGGCGTTCCGCACGCTGCTCGACAACGCCCTGCGCGACTGACGGGCGGGGACGGTACGAGCGCCACATGTCGAAGCTGACCACCACGCCGGAGTCGCCGGTCCAGGTCCGTCGTCTGAATCAGATGGTGAAGGACTGGATCGAGCAGTTGGGCCAGATCTGGGTCGAGGGCGAGATCGCGCAGATCAGTTCCAAGCCGACCTGGAAGTTGTCGTATGTGACGTTGCGTGACACGCAGGCGGATGCGTCGGTGTCCGTGACGTGTTCGACGGCGGCGTTGCGGGCGAATCCGTTGAGCACGGGTGACCGGGTGGTCATGTTGGGTAAACCGGCGTTTTACGCGGGCCGCGGGTCTTTTTCGTTATGGGCGACGCAGTGGCGGCCGGTGGGCGTGGGCGAGTTGTTGGCGCGCATCGAGCGGTTGCGGGTGGCGTTGGCGGCCGAGGGGCTTTTCGACGCCCGCCTCAAGCGCCCCCTGCCGTTTTTGCCGCGGCGAGTCGGCTTGATCACGGGTCGGGGGTCGGCCGCCGAGCGTGATGTGCTGGCGGTGGCGCGGGGTCGGTGGCCGGAGGTCGATTTCGAGGTGATCAACACCATCGTCCAGGGCGCCAAGGCGGTGTCGGAGATTATTCCGGCGTTGGAGAGGCTCGACGCCGATCCGTCGGTCGACGTCATCATCATCGCCCGCGGCGGCGGGTCGGTGGAGGATCTGCTGCCCTTTTCCGACGAGGCCCTGGTCCGTGCGGTCAGCCGTGCGCGGACTCCGGTGGTGTCGGCGATCGGCCATGAACCGGACAATCCGCTGCTGGATCATGTCGCGGATGTGCGTGCGGCGACGCCGACGGATGCCGCCAAGCGGGTCGTCCCGGACGTGATGGAGGAGCGTCACCGGTTGGCGGAGCTTCGGGCCCGCTCCGCGGCGGCTTTGCGACGGTGGGTCGACCGGGAGGCCCGCATCGTCCGGGATTTGCGCTCGCGTCCCGTTTTGGCGGATCCGATGACGCCGATCCGCGCCCGGTCGGAGGACATCGGACGCGGCCGTGATCGTTTGCGCAGTGCAATGGCGCGGCGTCTGGAGCGCGAGGAGTCGCTGGTCGCCGGGTTGCGCGGCAAGGTCTCCGCGCTGGGGCCGGCGGCGACGCTGGCCCGCGGTTACGCGGTGGTGCAGGTCCAGCCGCGCGATGGTTCGGGTGATCAGGTGGTCACCACCATCGATCAGTCGCCGCCGGGTTCGCAGTTGCGCATCCGAGTGGCCGACGGTTCGATCACGGCGGCCGCGATGGGCGTCAAACCCGCCGACTGACCGCTTACCGACCGATGACTGACCGACCGGACGCCACGACACCGAACACCAATCCCCGGCCGAGGGCCGGAAACACGAGAGGAACACGCACATGAACCAGGACGTTGTCGGCGCGGGTGACGGCCGCGGAGCCGAGCCGGTGCCCGTCGAAAAGCTCGGTTACGAACAGGCGCGCGACGAGCTGGTGGAAACCGTGAAGCTGCTGGAGATGGGCCAAATGGGCCTGGATGATTCGCTGGCGCTGTGGGAGCGCGGCGAGGCGCTGGCGCGACGCTGCGAAGAGCATCTGGCCGGCGCGAAGGCCAAGGTCGAGGCTGCGCTGTCCCGCGGCGCAGAGGGCGCCGGCGGCGAGGACGACGACCGGGACTGACCGGACCCGGTTGGACCTGATCGAACCCGGTCGGGATTGACCGGACCCGGTTGGTCCCGACCGAACCCGGTTGGCCCTAGTTGGTGTGCTTCTCCACGATCGGCGCGTCCTGCATGGCCTTGGCCAGCACGCGGTACTCGTCGTCGTTGGCGGAGCCTTCGAGAAGCACGCGGGAGTCGCCCAGGTCGGCGACCCAGGTGCGGCGGGTGTTCGGCTCGACGCCCTCCTTCTTCACCCACGTCACGCCATCGACGTCGACCGTGCCGTCGTCGACGCGGGCCTTGCCGTCGGCCGGCAACGACTCGAGCGGGGCGTCGGTCTGCAACGCATGGACGTAATCGCCGTTGGCGGTGACGAAACCGAGGATCGTCGTGATGTGGCCGTCGGCCATGCCGGCGCGCACCGAGTTGGGCTGCCACCCCTGCGGCGTTTCCGGCTCGCGCACCGGATAATCGGCGCGCTGGGCCTCCATCTGGAGGAACGACGCCGAGTCGACTTCCCGAACCGGCCCGTTCTCCGGCTTGCCCGGATTGAAGCTGCACAGACCGGTGAAGCCGACGGTGACCAGCATCGCGATGCCCAAGACCACGAGGGTCATGGTCATGTCGCGGCCATCCTGCAGAATCCTGGGCTTCTCCGATTTCACGCGCCCAAGTATGCCATCCCACGCCGCCACCCCCGAACACGACTGCCCCGCCCGCCGTCATTTCCGAAAAAGTGGAACACTTGAGGTGGAGCCCATGCGGGGCGCGTCCCGCATGGCCGCCGGGCCCCGAAACGGGGTGCGGCGATCCTTTACGCGCCGATCTTCAGACGCTTCATACTCAAAGACGGAGGCCACCCGAACATGAACGCTGTCAATCCCGAAATCCCCGACCGCAACCTCGCCATGGAGCTGGTCCGCGTCACCGAGTCCGCGGCACTGGCCGCCGGCCAGTGGGTCGGTCGTGGTCAGAAGGAGAAGGGCGACGGCGCCGCGGTCGACGCGATGCGCAAGCTCATCAACACCGTGCAGATGAACGGCGTGGTCGTGATCGGCGAGGGCGAAAAGGACGAGGCCCCGATGCTGTTCAACGGCGAGAAGGTCGGCAACGGCGAGGGCCCGGAGGTCGACATCGCCGTCGACCCGATCGACGGCACCACCCTGATGGCCGAGGGCCGCCCGAACTCCATCGCCGTTCTCGCCGCCGCCGAGCGCGGCACCATGTACGACCCCTCCGCGGTGTTCTACATGGACAAGATCGCCGTCGGCCCGGAGGCCGCGGGCAAGATCGACATCGAGGCCCCGGTCGACCACAACATCACTGCCGTCGCCAAGGCCAAGGGCCTGCGCAAGGAGGACGTCACCGTGATGGTTCTCGACCGTCCGCGCCACGCCGACCTGATCCGCGACATCCGCGAGTCAGGCGCGAAGATCCGTCTCATCGGCGATGGCGACGTCGCCGGTGCCGTGGCCGCCGCGCAGAACACCAACTCCGTCGACATCATGATGGGCATCGGCGGCACCCCGGAGGGCGTCATCACCGCGTGCGCCATGAAGTGCATGGGCGGCGAGATCCAGGGCAAGCTGCATCCGCGAGACGAGGCCGAGATCCAGAAGGCCCTCGACGCCGGCCTTGTGCTCGACACCGTCCTGACCACCGATGACCTGGTCAGCTCGGACAACTGCTACTTCGTCGCCACCGGCGTCACCAACGGCGACATGCTGCGCGGCGTCGCCTACCGCGGCAAGGGCGCCTGGACCCGTTCGCTGGTCATGCGCTCGAAGTCGGGCACGGTCCGCAACATCGAGGCCTGGCACTCGCTGGAGAAGCTGCGCCAGTTCTCCTCCGTGGACTACGGCTCGAACGGTTTCCCGGACATGGACCTGTAGAACGCCGTTCGGTGGCCGCGCACATGCCCGCGGCCACCGTCGGCGAGCGTCGCGATCGGCCGTGGTGGCCCGGTCGCGGCGCTCACCCGCACCCGCCGGGGGTGGAGCCCACCACGGGCCCGGCGGGTGCGCAATACTTGGGGATGGAATCCATCCACCTTTCACACCTCAGATGGACCCGACACGAAAGAGGAATTTATGACCGAGCAGCAGTACCGCACCGAGCACGACACCATGGGCGAGGTCAAGGTGCCCGTCGACGCCCTGTGGCGTGCCCAGACCCAGCGCGCCGTCGAGAACTTCCCGATCTCCGGCCGTGGCCTCGAGGCCCAGCAGATCCGCGCGATGGGCCTGCTGAAGGCGGCGTGCGCGATCGTCAACAAGGACCGTGGCCTCCTGCCGGCCGAGCAGGCCGACGCCATCGTGGCCGCCGCGAAGGAGATCGCGGACGGCAAGCACGATGCCGAGTTCCCGATCGACGTCTTCCAGACCGGTTCCGGCACCTCCTCGAACATGAACACCAACGAGGTCATCGCCTCCATCGCGAAGGCCAACGGCGTCGAGGTCCACCCGAACGACCACGTCAACATGGGCCAGTCGTCGAACGACACGTTCCCGACCGCCACCCACGTCGCCGCCACCGAGGCCGCCGTCAACGACCTGATCCCGGGCCTGAAGGTTCTGCAGGAGTCGCTGGCGAAGAAGGCCGCCGAGTGGAAGTCCGTGGTCAAGTCGGGCCGCACCCACCTGATGGACGCCGTCCCGGTGACCCTGGGCCAGGAGTTCGGCGGCTACGCCCGCCAGATCGAGGCCGGCATCGAGCGCATCGAGGCCACCCTGCCGCGCCTGGGCGAGCTGCCCATCGGCGGCACCGCCGTCGGCACCGGTCTGAACACCCCGGCCGACTTCGGCGCCAAGGTCACCGCCGAGCTCGTCGAGCTGACCGGCGTCAAGGAGCTGTCCGAGGCCAAGAACCACTTCGAGGCCCAGGCCAACCGCGACGCCCTGGTCGAGTTCTCCGGCGCCATGCGCGTCGTCGCCGTGTCGCTGTACAAGATCGCCAACGACATCCGCCTGATGGGCTCGGGCCCGCTGACCGGTCTGGCCGAGATTCACCTGCCGGACCTGCAGCCGGGTTCGTCGATCATGCCGGGCAAGGTCAACCCGGTGCTGTGCGAGACCGCCACCCAGGTGTCCGCTCAGGTCATCGGCAACGACGCCGCGGTCGCCTTCGCCGGCACCCAGGGCCAGTTCGAGCTCAACGTGTTCATCCCGGTGATGGCCCGCAACGTCCTCGAGTCCTCCCGCCTGCTGGCCAACACCGCCCGCGTCTTCGCGGAGAAGCTGGTCGACGGCATCGAGCCGAACGAGGAACGCATGAAGACCCTGGCCGAGTCCTCGCCGTCCATCGTGACGCCGCTGAACTCCGCCATCGGCTACGAAAACGCCGCCAAGGTGGCCAAGACCGCCCTCAAGGAGGGCAAGACCATCCGCCAGACCGTCATCGACATGGGCTTCGTCGATGGCGAGAAGCTGACGGAGGAGGAGCTGGACAAGCGCCTCGACGTGCTGGCCATGGCCAACACCGACCGCGACTAGTCTCCGCCGTTCGGCCGCACGCCGGCCGAACCGCTTGACGCGCCGCGCCCCGTCCCCGGGTTTCCCGGGGGCGGGGCGCGGTGTTTTGCGTATCGTCGTTCACCAACGGGCCGGCGTCGACCCGCCCCGGTCGTGCTCATCGGCGCGGCCCGCACGAACCACGGAAGGACGACCCCATGGCCATCCCGTTCATCGCCCCGACGGCCGACCGTTTCACTCACCTGCTGTTTCATCCACGCGAGCGGGTGGTCGACTGGTTCGCGCGGCCCGGCGCGGTGCGCCGCCTGACGCCGGGGCTGTTGCCGATGACGCCGGTGGAGGAGGCCGCGAATCTCCGCGACGGCACGACGGTGTTCGACATGCCAGCGGGCCTGTCGTGGCGGGCGAAGCATGATCGCGGGGAGTACGTCGCCGGTCATCGTTTCGCCGATTACGTGGCCAACCAACCCTTCCGCCGCATGCTCGGTTGGCGCCACGTCCACCGTTTCGAGGACGTCCGCGGTCCCGGCGAGGATCACCCCGATTGGTGGACCAACGTCGTCGACGAGGTCACCTCCCGTGTGCCGCGCCGCACCATCGCGGGCGTCTTCGCCTACCGGGCGGCGGTTCTCGAGGGCGACTTCGCGGCCGCCGACAGGCTGGCGTCGGCCGTGGCTTCTTCGCGTGACGACGGCCCGCCGACCGCCTCGGGCACCCGCGAACACCCGGTGCGCCCGCATCCCCACAACGCGCTGCCCCGCAAGATCATCGCGGTGACGGGCGCATCGGGCACCGTGGGTTCGATGCTCTGCGCGCTGCTGTCGACCTCCGGCCATGACGTCGTGAAGCTGACGCGAACCTCCTCCACCGAGCCGAACACCCGCACGTGGGATCCGGAGGCCCCGGCCGGCGACCTTCTCGACGGCATCGACGTGCTCATCCACCTCGCCGGAGCGCCGATCGCCGGGCGTTTCACCGACAAGCACCTGGCCAAAGTCCGCGATTCCCGCGTCGGGCCGAGCCGGAAGCTCGCCGAACTGGCGGCGGCGTCACAGGTGGAGGCGGTCGTTTCGGCCTCGGCCGTCGGTTATTACGGGGCGGATCGAGGCACGGAACTTCTCGACGAGTCTGCGCCCCCGGGGTCCGGCCCGCTCGCCGACATCGTCCGGGATTGGGAAGCCGCGTGGGCTCCGGCGCGGGAAGCCGGCATCCGGGTCACGTGCGTGCGCACCGGGCTGGTGCAGGCCGGCGGCGGTGGCCTGTTGCCGATCCTGGCCGGCATCACCTCCACCGGGCTGGGCGGAACGCTCGGCGACGGCGGACAGTGGTTCCCGTGGATCGCCCTGGACGATCTCCTCGACGTCTACCATCGCGCCGCCCTCGACCCGAGCCTGGAGGGGCCGGTCAACGCTGTCGCGCCGGGTGGCGTCGACAATGCCGAATACACGCGGACGCTGGCCTCGGTGCTCCGACGCCCGGCCGCGATCCCCGTGCCGAAGGTCGCCCCCTCGCTGGTGCTGGGCGGCCGCGGCGCCGAGGAGCTGGCCTTCGCCAACCAGCGGGCGATCCCCGCCGCACTGCAGGCGGTGGGCCACGAATTCCGCTTCCCGGACCTGAAGAAGGCATTGCGCCACGAGCTGCTGCGGGCGGAGTGAGCACCGCAGCGGAGACCCCAGATCACGGCACGACGGCGGACGTGTCCCGTGCGGTGGTCGCGCCGTCGTAAAGCATGCGTTTTTCGGACACGTCGTTTGGACGGTGGCACGACCCAGCGAATCGGCGCATCCTGGATGCCATGTATCCGGACGTCTACGCAGCCGACCCGAACCACCACGACGCCATGCCCCACCGCCGAGCGGGCGCCTCCGGCCTGAAGCTGCCGGAGATCTCGCTGGGACTGTGGCACAACTTCGGCGACGACCGCCCCTTCGACGGCATGCGCGCCATCGTGCGCCGCGCCTTCGACAGGGGCGTCACCCACTTCGACCTGGCCAACAACTACGGCCCGCCGCCCGGTTCGGCGGAGGAGAACTTCGGCCGCATCGTGGCCAAGGACCTGGCGCCCTACCGCGACGAATTCACCGTCACCAGCAAGGCCGGCTGGTGGATGCAGCAGGGCCCGCATGGGTTCGGCGGTTCCCGGAAGTACCTCGTGGCCAGCTGTGATGCGTCGCTTCGCCGCATGGGCCTGGACTACGTCGACGTGTTCTACCACCACCGCCCCGACCCGGACACGCCGCTGGAGGAGACGATGGCGGCGCTGGATTTCATCGTCCGGTCGGGCCGGGCCCTCTACGCGGGCATTTCCAGCTACTCGCCGGCGACGACGCGGCGCGCGCAGGCCATCGCCCGTGACCTGGGCACGCCGCTGGTGCTGCATCAGCCCAGCTACTCGATGTTCAACCGCTGGATCGAGCGCCCCGGCGACGACGGTTCCCCGGCGCTTCTCGACGTCGCGGCCGAGGAGGGCATCGGCGTCGTCGCGTTTTCCGCGCTCGCGCAGGGACTGCTCACCGACCGGTATCTGGACGGCGTTCCGGAGCATTCGCGCCTGGGCGACGGGAAGATGAACGCGGACTTCCTCACCGACGACACCCTCGCCGCGATCCGCGCGCTCGACGGCATCGCCGCCGACCGCGGTCAGTCGCTGGCGCAGATGGCGATCTCCTGGGTGCTGCGCCGCCCCGAGGTCACCTCGGCGCTCATCGGCGCCAGCTCGGTGGCCCAGCTCGACGCGAACCTCGACGCCGCCGACGCCGAGCCCTTCACCGACGACCAGCTCCGCGCCATCGACGAATGGGCGGTCGACCGGGGCATCAACCAGTGGGAGGGTGCGACGAAGTCCGTGCGCGACTGACGCGCATACAAACCTGCATTGCGGGCAAACTTGCACGGGGTGTATATTTGCACCTCATGGAAGCGAACATGACAGCGGACTGCGGCCTGCGCGAACTCAAGCGCCGCCGCACCCGACGCGGAATCGAGGACGCGGCGCTCACCCTCATCGCCGACCGCGGATACGACGACGTCACCGTCGAAGACATCTGCACCGCCGCCGAGGTCAGCCGCCGTACCTTCTTCAATTACTTCTCGTCGAAGGACCACGCGATCTTCGGCCGCGGGCTGGTCGAGTTCGGCGATGCCGAAGCACGGGCGTTTTCCGATGCCGCGGCACGGCCCGACGCAACCCCGTACTCGGCGCTGCTCGACGTCGTCGAAACCGCCATCGCCAGCCCTTCGCTGGAAGACGACGACCTTCCCCCCGACGAACGCGCCGAACGACACCGGCGCATGCGCAGGTTGCGGCGCGAGATCATCAACTCCACGCCGAACATGCTCATGGTGTCGATGGCCAGCCGGGCCGCGACGATACGGCGGATGCGCGGCGCCGTCGCCGATCACCTGGAGGCCCACCCGGAGGCGCGGACCATGCCGGACCTCGGCGCCGACGAGGAAGCCGGGCTGATCACGGGCCTCATCCGCGAGGCCGTGTGGCTCGCCGTCTCCCACGACCGCATCGGCGCCGACGGGTCCCCCATCCACGACGCCGCACGCCTCGTCACCCGATTCGCGAAGGAGTTGAACGCGTGAACCCGACACCCGAATCCGCGAACACCGCCACCACCCCGAGCGGTGAGTCCGCCATGCCCGCGGCAGCCTCCACCGGGGCCTCCGCCGGCACATCCGCCGCAGTCGCCGACCACGCCCGGGTCGTCGAGAACAACCGCGGCAACCTGGGGCTGATCCTTGCCGCGCTGATCCTGTCGATGCTCATGAGCTCGCTGGGCCAGATGATCTTCTCCACCGCCCTGCCGACCATCGTCGGTGAACTCGGCGGCGTCGAGCACATGTCGTGGGTGATCACCGGCTTCCTGCTGGCGCAGACCATCGCCCTGCCCATCGTCGGCAAGCTCGGCGACATGATCGGCCGCAAGGGCCTGTTCCTCTTCGGCATCTCCATGTTCATCGCAGGCTCCATCATGGGCGCGTTGGCGCAGGACATGACCCTGCTGATCATCGGTCGGGCCGTCCAGGGCCTCGCCGCCGGCACGCTGATGGTGTCGTCGCAGGCGATCATGGCCGAGGTCGTCTCCGCCCGCGAACGCGGCAAGTACATGGGCCTGTTCGGCGCCACCTTCGGCCTCAGCTCCGTGCTCGGCCCGGTCCTCGGCGGCTGGTTCACCGACGGCCCCGGCTGGCGTTGGGGCCTGTGGATCAACGTCCCGCTGGGCCTCGTCGCCCTCATCGCCGCCTGGCGCTACCTGCGCCTGCCCAAGCGCCCCACCACCGGCGACTTCGACTGGGCCGGCACCGCGTTGATGATCATCGCCACGTCGTCGCTGATCCTCATGTCCACCTGGGGCGGCACCCAATACCCGTGGGGTTCCCCGATGATCATCTCCCTCATCGCCGTGTCCATCGTGGCCTGGTGCCTGTTCGTGGTCGTCGAAAAGCGCGCGAAGAACCCCCTGGTGCCGATGGCCCTGTTCGCCAACCGCAACTTCGTGCTGACCACCCTGGCCGGCTTCGCGATGGGCGTCGGCATGTTCGGCACGATGGCCTACCTGCCCACGTACCTGCAGATGGTCCACGGCATGTCCCCCACCGTCGCCGGCCTGATGATGATCCCCATGATGGTGGGCATGCTCGGCACGTCCATCACCGTCGGCTGGATCATCAGCCGCACCGGCCACTACAAGTGGTACCCCGTCGTCGGCATGGCGCTCGTCGCCGCCGCACTGGGCCTGATGTCCACCCTGACCCCCGACACGTCGACCGCGGTCATCGGCGGCAACCTGTTCCTCATGGGCTTCGGACTGGGCCTGGTCATGCAGGTGCTGGTGCTCATCGTGCAGAACTCGTTCCCCGTGCGCGTCGTCGGCACCGCCACCGCCACGAACAACTTCTTCCGCCAGATCGGCGGTGCCGTGGGTTCCTCCGTCGTCGGCGCGATCTTCATCCACCGCATGCGCGACCTGCTGGCCCAGCGCATGCCCGTCGACGGCGCCTTCTCCCACGGGTCCGCGTCGACCCTGACGCCGGCGATCCTCGACAGCCTGCCCGACCCCATCCGCGACGTGGTGGTCAGCAGCTACAACGACGGCTTCACGCCGGTGCTGCTCATGCTCGTGCCGCTCATGGCCGCCGCCGCGATCATCCTGGCGTTCGTCCGCGAGGACAAGCTCAAGGAGACCGTGGAGTAACCCCCGCCCTTACGCGCCGACCTGGTCGGCGGCGTTGTCGAGCTTCTCCAGCACCGGCCGCACCGGGTCGCCGGACTCCTCGGCCTCCTTGATGGCGCGCTTCTCGGCTCGTTCCTCGGGCTTTTCCAGCAGGCGCTCGAGGATGATGATGTCGCGCCACTGGCCGGCCATCGGCCCGTAGGTCATCTTCGCCATGTGGTGGTACACGCCGACCTCGCGGAAACCGACCTTGCGGTGCAGCTTCAGCGAGCCGACGTTTTCGGGGAACACCCACGAGTGGATGGACCAGCAGCCCTTCTCGGTGGCCTCGTCGATGAGGTGGTTGAGCAGCGCTCCGGCGATGCCCATGCCCTGCCCGTCGGGATGAACGTAGATGGAGTCCTCGATGACGCCGTTGAAGATCTGGCGCTTGGACACCGACGACGCCGACGCCCAGGCGAGGATCTTCGACGGGTCGTCGTCGGAAGTCGCGACGTAACAGAGGTCGAGCCGCTTCAGCGCGCTGAACCCCTCCCAGTCCGGCGCCGAGTGTTCCCACGATGCGTGCCCCGTGTCGAGGCCGATCTCGTAGATCGCCTGCACCTGCGGGTAGTCGTCTTCGCGCATCAACCGAATGCTGAATCCGCGGTTTCCGTCAGCCATGAGACCAGTCTGTCCGATTTGGCGCGCCACGTCGAATGAATCGACGAAAAGCCTGTTCAGCGTCGCCGTTTCGATGCGCGGGGCCCGCCCTTTCCGCGACCGCCCCGGCCCGTGCCGCCGCCGGATGATCCGCCCCGCTTGGCGCCGGTCTTTCCGGTGGGTTTGCCGCCCGTCTTCGCCGCTTGACGACGAGCCTGTTTGGCCAACGTCTTTTCCCGCGCCGACATTTTCTTCTTCGGGGTTCGATCGTCGGCGAGCGCCGACCGGCGGGAGCCTTCGCGACGCCCGCGGACGATGCCGGCCAGTTCCTGCGTCAGATCGTCGTCGCCGTCCTTGGGCCACGTCAGCCACAGGGTCGTCGGCTCGGCGCCGGCGGCCGGGGCGATTTCCCGGTGGGTCGTGCCGCGGGCGTTGAGTGCCCGCAGCAGCGGCCGGGGCGCCAACACCACGCCCGCCCCGGTGGCCACGACCTGCAGCATGTCCCGAACCTCCCCCGGGTCGGCCGCCGACGAGGCGTCGAGAAGCACCGTCTCCCCCTCGAGATCCGCTCGATCGACGACCTCACCATCCTTGAGCAGAGACAACACGTGTTCCCGCTCGACGGCGATGCCGCAGGCCTCGTCGTAAAGCCTGATGCGGTGCAGGGAATCGTCCTCCCGGGGATCCCTGGCCAACACCATGTCCGCCCGGCCCGCACGCAGCTCCGCAACCGGGTCATCCGCGGAAAACGACGTCAGCTCCAACCCCGTGCGCTCCCGGTACCGGCGAAACCACTTCTCCGGCATCACCCCCGGAACGAACGCCACCCGCAACGCCCGCGGCCCCGGCGACACACCCCGGTCGGCGACGTCCGCAACAGCGTCTGCGGTGACATCGGCGCGGGCTTCGGCATGATCTGCGGGCACGGTCGACATGAACGCCATGCTACTTGCCGGTGCTACCGTGGGCCCCATGAAACCCCTGACCGCGGCCAAGAAACTGGGCATCTACCTGCCCGCGACCCCCGAAGATTTCCAGCAGTCGGACTTGAGCCACGAGCAGTTCGTGGAACTCCAAAAGAACCCGCCGGAATGGCTCGCCGAACTGCGCCGCACCGGCCCCCACCCGCGGCCCGAAGTCGCCCGGCGCCTGGGCATCACCATCACCGCCCTCAAAGCCAACGACATGGACAAGCCGCTGACCACCGAAGACATCAAGGCGCTCCTCGCCGACCAGCCCGACTGGCTGCGCGCGGCCCGAACATCCCTGGCCCAGCAGCGCGCCGATGCCGCCGAACGAAAGGACGGGGGCGCGCAATGACCGGAACCGTCGAGCTCGCATACGACGTCCACGGGCCGACCGGTGCCAGCGCCGACGGTGGCGCCACGGGCGGGGGCGAGGGCGCGCCGACCGCCATCCTGCTGGGGTCGCTCGGCGCATCCCGCGACATGTGGGATCCGCAGGTGGAGGCGTTGTCCGAGTCGGCGCGGATCATCACCGTCGACCTGCGCGGCCACGGCGAATCCCCGGCGCCGGTCGGCGAATATTCCATGACCGGCCTGGCCGACGACGTGCTGGCGCTCATGGATTCCCTCGGAATCGACCGCGCCCACATCGTCGGCCTGTCGCTCGGCGGCGCGGTGGCCCAGACCATCGCCCTGGACCACCCCGAGCGCCTGCGGACCCTGACCCTGATCTCGACCGCACCGAAGTTCGGCGAGACCGACGCCTGGCTGGACAAGGCCGAGAACGTCCGCGCCAACGGCACCGGCGTGCTGGCCGACACCGTCGTGGGCAATTGGTTCACCGACGAGTGCTTCGCCGAGAACCCGCAACTGCCCGCCCGTTTCGCCGACGGCATCCGCGCCACCTCGGACGAGGGCTACGCCGGCTGCTGCCACGCCATCGCCGGGTTCGACACCCGCGAGCAACTCGGCGACATCACCGTGCCCACGTGGGTCATCGCCGGCGAGGAGGACACGTCAACTCCGCTTGATGTGGTGACGTCGCTGTACGACGGCATTCCCGAGTCGTCGTTGACCGAGATTTCCCCGGCGAAGCACCTGGTCAACGTCGAGGTGCCGGACGCGGTCAATCGGGTGCTGGCCATGCAGTGGGGCGTGTAGGCGACGACGCCGACGAATGTGCGCCACAAGCCCTCACGCGCACACTCGTCAGATGTGCAGCCCCGCCCGCGCCGACGAATGTGCGCCACAGAGTCCCTCGCGCACACTCGTCAAATCTGCAGCCCCCACCCGGCCGACGAATGTGCGCCACAAGCCCTCACGCGCACACTCGTCAAATGTGCAGCCCGGCAGGCGCCCGAACAACCGCCGGAAACGCAAAAAAGCGAGGCGGCCATCCTGTTCCAAGGGATGGCCGCCTCGCTCTTCGTGTGCAATTGGAGGTTGCATGTGACTGACTGTCGTGACTGTCGTGGCAGTTGACCACTGAGCGCAACGATAATCCCCGACCTGCACCAACGCGATTAAAACAACGAAACGCTTGCGTTAATCACCCCCGTGAGGCCATCTCGCACGCCAACTTCGCGCCGTCGTCACCGCAGGTAAACACCGATTTTTTTAGGGCGCCCTAAGTCGCGGGCGAAAAGTTGAAACGGGGGTAGTCACGACCGTCGTAAAGCATCCCAACCAGCACATTCCGCAGCCCGCCCGCAATCACCGCCCCGCCCGCGCGCCCCGCCGCAACGTGATACGCCCCTCAGGTTTGGCGAAAATGGGGGCAATGTCACCGCCAACGGTGGCCCCAGTCACATATTTATGCATAATGGTTGAGACAGACATTCCGGAGAGCGGACCGCAGCCCGAGCCACCGGCCCGGACCCGCGCACCGCACCGACCCCACCTCAACCGAGCACGAGGAGACGCCCCCATGAAGGACTTCCTGCCCCGTACCCACTTCAACGAAGAGCACGAGATGTTCCGCGACATGGTCCGCGGCTTCGTCGAGAAGGAGATCACCCCCAACGTCGAGCGCTGGCACGAGCAGGGCATGCCGGACCGCGAGGTCTTCAAGAAGGCCGGCGAGCTCGGCCTCATCGGCATGTCGACCCCGGAGGCCTACGGCGGCGGCGGCGAGATGGACTTCCGCTACAACCAGGTCCTCAACGAGGAGCTGACCAAGTCCGACTGCGGCTCGATCGTCGTGTCCTTCGGCACCCTCAACGACCTGTGCGCCCCGTACCTGGCCAAGTTCGCGTCCGAGGAGCTCAAGCAGAAGTACCTGGCGCCGATGAACGCCGGCGACCTGATCGGCTGCCTGGCCATGACCGAGCCGGGCGCGGGCTCCGACCTCGCCGGCATGCGCACCTTCGCCAAGCGCGACGGCGACCACTGGGTCCTCAACGGTGCGAAGACCTTCATCTCCAACGGCATGCTGTCGGACTTCGCGCTGGTCGCGGCGATCACCGACCCGTCGAAGGGCCGCGCCGGCGTGTCCATGTTCGTGGTCGACACCGGCCTGGAGGGCTACACCAAGACCGGCCCGCTGAAGAAGGTCGGCCTGAAGGCCCAGGACACCGCCGAGCTGCACTTCGACAACGTGCGCGTCCCGGCCGAGAACCTGCTGGGCGAGGAGGGTGCCGCGTTCGGTTACCTGCGCACCAACCTGGCCCACGAGCGTCTGACGGTCGCCGTCGGTTCGGTGGCCACCTCCCGCCGCGCCTGGACCCTGGCGTACAACTACGCGCAGGAGCGCGAGACCTTCGGCAAGCCGCTGATCCAGCACCAGGTTCACGGCCACTACCTGGCGGACATCGCTTCGCGCCTCACCGTGCAGCAGGCGTTCGTCGACCAGTGCGTCATGGCGCACAACGACGGCAACCTCGATGAGACCGCGGCGTCGATGGCGAAGTTCTGGACCACCGAGGAGCAGCAGGACATCGTGACCCGCTGCCTGCAGATGTTCGGCGGCTACGGCTTCATGCTCGAGTACCCGATCTCGACGCACTACCTGGACTCGAAGGTGCAGACCATCTACGGCGGCACCAACGAGATCATGAAGGAGATCATCTTCCGCCGCATCGCCAAGGGCGGCGCCGCGTAAGGTTCGCGGTTCGGCGGGTGCCGGCGCCGTGTGCGGCCCGGTTCCCGCGGCACGGTTGGCGTGCCTCCCCTGATTGCTTTTGCGCTTGACGACGGCCCGTTCCCCCGGTGGGAGCGGGCCTTCGTCGTGGGTGCGGTGGGGCTGTGCAGGGGCGGTGCGCGGCCCACCCCGATCGCGGGACCGTCCTGGTCGCAGGGCGCGCGTTCCGGGTGGTCGTCGCCGTGGGCGCGGCGTTGGCGACGTTTCTCATCATCGGCGTGCCCACCGACATCATCCCCAACCCGATGTTCGGCCGGGACGTGCCGGTGCGGCCGTGGGAGCTGCCGGTCCTGGCGGCCACCTCGGGGCTGACGGGCCTCTACTTCGGACTGCAGCGCCCCGGTTCGGCCAAGTCGGGCCCGGCGATCGGCGGCGCGGGCCTGGCCATGTTCGCCGTGGCCTGCCCGGTCTGCAACAAGATCGTGCTCCTCGCCCTGGGCACGTCGGGCGCGTTGGGCTTCTGGCAACCGCTGCAGCCGTTCCTCGCCGGGATTTCCCTCGCCGCCCTCATCGCCGCGGTGGCATGGGCATGGCGACGCAACCCATGCGCCGACACCGGTTGCGACGCCGGATGTTCGGTGCGCTGAGGCGTCGCAAAGCAAGCCCCGCGACGAAACACCGACGCGACGGCGCCCCCTACCGCCCCGTGAACTTCGGGGCGCGCTTGTTCAGGAACGCCTCGACGGCCTCGCGGTGATCCACCGAGTTGACCAGCCGCTTCTGCGCGCCGCCCTCCAAATCGGCGACCGCCAACATCGCCGCCGCATCCTTCACCATCGCCTTGATCTCCCGGTACGACCCCGTCGGACCCGACGCGAGCCTCCGCGCGAACTCCTCCGCCGCCGCATCGGCATCATCCCCGTCGGCGACCTGCGTGACCAGCCCCAACTCGAGGGCCGCCTCCGCCGAGACGGGCTGATCGTCGAAAAGCAACTGCAACGCCTTCGCCGGTCCAACCAACTGCGGCAGCAGGTAGCTGATGCCGCAATCCGTGGCCAACCCAATCGACGGGAACGCCGCCTTGAACGACGCCGACCGCGCCGCCACCCGGAAATCGCAGTTCAGCGCCAGCGACCAGCCCGCGCCCGCCGCCGCACCATTGACCGCCGCGACCACCGGCACCGGAATCGACGCCAGCGCCGCGACCATCGGGTTGTACTCCGTGTCGACCTTGTCCATAGCCGACGGCTCGTTCATGTCCACCAGGTGTTCCTTGAGGTCCTGCCCCGTGCAGAACACCTTCTTCCCGCCCTTGAGCAGCACTGCACGCACCGGGCCGGCGTCCGTGGCGCCCGTGCCGGTGGCGTCGGCGTCGGCGTCGGCATCATGCTTGACGACGCACTGTTCCGCCGCATCCTCGAAAGCGCGCCGCAGCTCCAGCCGCAGAGCGCGGTTCAGGGAGTTGTGGCCCTCGGGACGGTCGATGGTGATGGTGAGCAAGCCGGCGTCGCGAGTGACGGTGACGAATTCCATGGCCCTCAAACTACCCGGTGTCCGCGATCCCGGGGTGGACTTAGCCGGTGGTCCTCAACGAGGTCCTAGACGATGGCGCCAAACGACCGTCCTAAACGATGGTCCAGTCCTCGAGGCCCTCGTACAGCGGGAAGTCCTCGGCGAGCTTGGACACGCGGGCGCGCAGGGCGGCGGTGTCGGCGTTCTTGCCGGCGGCCAGGGCGGTGCCGATGATGTCGGCGACCTCCTCGAAGGCCTTCTCGTCGAAGCCGCGGGTGGCCAGCGCCGGGGTGCCGATGCGCAGGCCGGAGGTGACCATCGGCGGGCGCGGGTCGAACGGCACGGCGTTGCGGTTGACGGTGATGCCGACCTCGTGGAGCAGGTCCTCGGCCTCCTGGCCGTTCAGCTCCGAGTTGCGCAGGTCCGCGAGCACCAGGTGCACGTCGGTGCCGCCGGTGAGGACGTCGACGCCGGCGTCTTTGCAATCGGCGGCGGTGAGGCGCTCGGCCAGCAGGCGCGCGCCGGTCAGGGTGCGCTCCTGGCGCTCCTTGAACTGCTCCGTGCCGGCGATCTTCAGGGCCACGGCCTTGGCGGCGATGGCGTGCATCAGCGGCCCGCCCTGCTGGCCCGGGAAGACGGCGGAGTTGAGCTTCTTGGCGTAGTCCTGCTTGGCCAGGATCATGCCGGAGCGGGGGCCGCCGAGGGTCTTGTGCACGGTGGTGGACACGACGTCCGACGCGGCGACCGGCGAGGGGTGCAGGCCCGCGGCGACCAGGCCGGCGAAGTGGGCCATGTCGGTCCACAGCTTCGCGCCGACCTCGTCTGCAATGGAGCGGAACGCGTCGAAGTCCAGGTGGCGCGGGTACGCGGACCAGCCGGCGATGATGACGTCCGGCTTTTCGGCCAGCGCCTGCTCGCGGACCTTGTCCATGTCGATGCGCATGGTGTCCGGGTCAACGCCGTAGGCGCCGACTTCGTAGAGCTTGCCGGAGAAGTTCAGCTTCATGCCGTGGGTCAGGTGGCCACCGTGGGCCAAGTCCAGGCCGAGGATGCGGTCGCCGGCGTTGATCAGCGCGTGCAGAACGGCGGCGTTGGCCTGGGCGCCGGCGTGCGGCTGGACGTTGGCGAATTCGGCGCCGAAGAGTTCCTTGGCGCGGTCGCGGGCGAGGTCCTCGACGACGTCGACGTTTTCGCAGCCACCGTAGTAGCGACGGCCCGGGTAGCCTTCGGCGTACTTGTTGGTCAGCACCGAGCCCTGGGCCTGCAGGACGGCGCGGGGGACGAAGTTCTCGCTGGCGATCATCTCCAGCGTGTCGCGCTGGCGGGCGAGCTCGCCGGCCATGGCCTCGGCGACTGCCGGGTCGAGTTCGCTGAGGGACTGGTAGCGGACGTCATCGCTGGGGATACCGGTCATGGGTGGCCAACAACCTTTCGAAGGAAGCTACGGGTTCGAAAGGCCATCGTAGTCCCCCGCCTCCAGCGGGGCCGATTCGGTCTGGGTCGTCTCCCCCTGCAGCGAACCACATCACTCACCAACGGCCCGCCTCCTTCTCAGCTGGCCACCTCCCACCCACGGCGCACGCTCTCCCCGACCGGCGCCCCAGATCCCCCACTCGCGGCCCGCCTTTTCTCAGCCCACCACCTCTCACCCGCGACCCACGCTCTCCCCCACAACCATCCAAGCCACTCACGTCACCCGCGCCCCAGATCCCCCACTCACGGTCCGCCTTTTCTCAGCCCACCACCTCTCACCCGCGACCCACGCTCTCCCCCACAACCACCCAAGCCCCTCACGTCACCTGCGCCCCAAATTCCGAGGCATCGCACAAAACGGGACACGCCGATCAGCAAAAGACCAGGTCGCCGCCGGGCGATTTGTCCCGTTTTGTGCGATAGAAAACTTGCTGCCCAAAGCCGGGCCCCGACACCGATTACCTACAAGGAGTAGTGACCCCGGAAAGGGCGGTTGGAGTCGACGAACCAAAGAAGGCCCGCTCAGAACACCACCCAGCCGACCGCGCCGGCGGCGAGAACGACGGCCCACGCGGGAACCTTGAACCTGGTCAGCGCCGCCAAAGCGATCACGGCGACGACGAAAGTACCCGGCCCGGTGATGCCATGCGTCCACACGGGGTCGTAGAACGCGGCCCCCAGCAGGCCGACGACGGCGGCGTTGATCGCGGCGACGGCACCACGGGCCCTCGGGTTGGCGGCCTGCTTCGCCCACACCGGCATCACGGCGACGAGCAGCAACATCGACGGAAGGAAGATCGCCAAAGTCGCGACCACCGCGCCGAGCACCCCACCGGACGCCATCCCCAGGTACGACGCGAAAGTGAACAACGGACCCGGCACCGCCTGCGCCAGGCCGTACCCCGCCAGGAAGGTATCGGCGTCGACGACGTCCGGCACCAGGCCGCCCTCCAGCAGCGGCAACACGACGTGCCCGCCGCCGAACACCAGCGCACCCGCCCAGTAGTACGTGCCCCACCACTGCGTTGCGGCGACGGCCATGACGACGAAGAACGCCACCAGCGCACCGATCGACGCCCACGCGGGCACCGAGTACGCCAGATGCGCAGGCTTCGTCGGGCCCTCGGAATCGTCGTCACCACGATCACCCCCGCGGATGAACGCCAACCCGACGACGCCGGCGACGACGATCGCCGCGACCTGCGCCCACGCTCCCCACGTGCCCGGCGCGAGCAGCGTCACCGCCATCGCGCCGATGGCCAGCGCGGCGGTCAACCGCGACGTCACCAGGTTTCCGGCCATGCCCCACAGGGCGACGGCGACGACCGCCACCGCCGCCGCCTTCAATCCCGCGATGGCGCCGTCCAGATCGCCGAAGTACGCCACTCCGATCGCGGCGAGCGCAAGGACGATCGCGGAAGGCGTCGTAAAGCCGATGAACGCCGCCACCATGCCCGGCAGCCCCGCGCGCCGCCAACCCAGCGCCATGCCGACCTGCGACGACGCCGGGCCGGGCAGGAACTGACACAGGGCGACGACGTCGGCGTACTCCGAGTCGGTGAGCCACTTGCGCTTGCCGACGAACTCCTCGCGAAAATAGCCGAGGTGCGCCACGGGGCCGCCGAAAGACGTCAGACCCAGCAGGCCGAACGCCGAAAACACCTCGCCGACCGAGCCTTTGCGTGTCGACGCTCCCCCGGCGTCGCTTATCCCGCCATCCGCCCCACCGGCACCATCCGCCGCACGAGCGGCACGTCCTTCGCTGTTCCCGGGCTTCGGTTCGGCCATGACAATCCAGCCTAAGGCACCCGGTTGGCCGCCGCAGTCGGAGGAATTGGCATGATGGGGCCATGACCCGCGCGCATGCACCCGGCCCGTACCTGGAGTTCGACAGGCGCACATGGCGCGAACTCCGCGAGTCGATGCCGCAGGTGCTCACCGCCGAGGAAGCCGAGCGTCTGTCCGGCATCGGCGAGAACATCGATCTCGACGAGGTCGCCGAGGTCTACCTGCCGCTGTCGCGTCTGATTCACCTGCGGGTGCAGGCACATCGCGAGCTCAACCGCACGACGGCGACGTTCCTCGGCGAGGAGTATCAGGGCGTGCCGTTCATCATCGGCGTCGCCGGTTCGGTGGCCGTCGGCAAGTCCACGACGGCGCGTCTGCTGCAGGTTCTGTTGGAGCGGTGGGACACGAATCCGCGTGTGGATCTGATCACGACGGACGGTTTCCTGTATCCGTCGGCCGAGTTGAATCGGCGGGGGATCATGAACCGCAAGGGTTTCCCGGAGTCGTACGATCAGCGGGCGTTGATGCGTTTCGTCACGTCGGTGAAGGCGGGGGTCCGCGACGTGAAGGCGCCGGTGTATTCGCACACCGCCTATGACCGGGTGCCCGGCGAGTTCGAGGTCGTCGACCAGCCGGACATTCTCATCGTGGAAGGCCTCAACGTCCTGCAGACGGGCCCGATGCTGATGGTGTCCGATCTGTTCGACTTTTCCGTGTACGTCGACGCGCGTCGCGAGGACATCGAGCGCTGGTACATCGAGCGTTTCCTCAAGTTGCGGCATACGGCGTTCCGGGCGCCGGGGGCCCATTTCGCGGATTACGCGGATCTGGACGACGAGGCGGCGACCGTCGAGGCGCGCCGCATCTGGCAGACGGTGAACCTGCCGAATCTGATGGAGAACATTCTGCCCACGCGGGTCCGGGCGTCGTTGGTGTTGCGCAAGTCGAGCGATCACACGATTGACCGCGTGCGCATGCGCAAGCTGTAGCGTGCTTTACGACGGCGCCCCTATTTCCCGTCGGCCGCCTCCAGCCATTCGACCAGTGCGTCGAGTTCCGAGTAGTCGACGCGGTCGGTGTCGACGCCGTAGGACTCGATCATCTGGATTTCATTCGGCGACGGGTTCTTCTTCCCCTTGATCATCCGCGTCATGGTCCACATCACCGCCCGGTGTTTGCGGGACATCACGGAGTACAGCAGGCGCCCGGGCAGGTAGTGGCGGTGGACGAGGTCGGAGACGTCGTCGAGGGCCGCGCGGGCGGGGTCCTTTTCGCGGACTTCGTCGAGCAGGGTCATGCCGATGACGGCCAGCGCCATGTGGCGGTCCGGGGTGGCGCGGGCGATGGTCTTCATCAGGTTGGCGCCGCCGAAGGTGCCGGCGTAGTTCGGGGTGAACACGATCACGGGGGCGTCGGGGTGTTGAGTGAGCACCGAGTCGAGTTCATCGGTCATCTGCGTCGAAGCCCCGCCGTCGCCGCCGATGAGCCGTCCCCCGGTGCGGCGGGCGAATTCCGTCGCGTAATCCTTCGTCGATCCGTAGCGGGTGTTGGCGACGACGACGATGGGCTGAACGGGCGTGGTGTTCGACATGGCACCGATTGTGCCCTCATCCGTCGCGATCCGCGCGGGACGGCCGGCGGTTGCGTGGAGTTGCAGAGTGTTTGGCCGTTGCGCGGCGATCCGCGCGGGACGTCCGGCGGCTGCGCGGCGCGACCGGATGTCGGCCGGTCAGCGCCCGAAACGGCGGCTGCGTTGCGAAAAGTCCCGCAGCGCCCGGAGGAAATCGATGCGCCGGAACTCCGGCCAATAGGTGTCGGTGAACCAGATCTCCGAGTACGCCGACTGCCACAGCAGAAAACCGCTGAGCCGCTGCTCCCCCGAAGTGCGGATGACCAGGTCCGGATCCGGCTGCCCCGACGTGTACAAATGACCGCCGATGGCTTCCGGCGTGATCAGCTCGACGATGTCCTTCGCCGCCACGCCCTCGGCCGCGGCGTCGCCGACGATCCGACGCACCGCATCCACGATCTCCTGGCGACCGCCGTAACCGACCGCGATGTTGACCTGGATGCCCGTATTCCCCGCCGTGAGCTCCTCGTCCCGGCGCAACCGATCGGCCATCTCGTCGGGAAGCAACTCGAGATGCCCCACCATCCGCAGCCGAATGTCCTGCCCGGCATCGGCCAACTCGTCGGCGACGTCGCCGATGATGTCGAACAGCAGCTCCAACTCATCGGCCGAACGCCGCAGATTCTCCGTCGACAGCAGATAAATGGTCACCAGACCGATCTGCTGCTCCGAACACCAGGACACGAACTCCGCGATCTTGCGGGCCCCCACCCGGTGACCGTGGCTGACGTCGGTGAACCCGGCTTCGCGAGCCCACCGGCGATTGCCGTCTGCCATCACCGCGACATGGTGCGGGCGCGGCAAACCCTCGAGGGACCGGGCGAGCCGACGCTCGTAGAGCGGGTACGCCAGGCGCCCGAGCACCCGCGGAAGCTGGAACGGTTTCACGCGGACGAGTCTACCGGGCCGCCCCCGTCCCGGTGAGATGGCGCCCGCCACTCGGCGGGCCGCTCTCGCACACGTGGCGGGGCGGCTCCCCGGCCCCGGACCAGACGGCGCCGGGAAACCCTACGCCCGCTGCGGACCGTCGCCACGCACCTCACGGCGGGCGCGGACGGCCTCGGCGAGACCGCGCAACAGAGAATCCGTCGTGTCCCAGTCGATGCAGGCGTCGGTGACCGACTGCCCGTAGGTCAGGCCCTCACGGCCGTTGACCACCTTCTGGTTGCCGGCCTCGATGAAGGACTCGATCATGATGCCGTCGATGCCGTCGTCGCCGGCGGCGATCTGCTCGGCGATCTCCCGCACGACCTCGGCCTGGCGGACCTCCGACTTGCCGGAGTTGGCGTGGCTGGCGTCGATCATCAGCGACCGCGGCAGACCCGACTTCTCCAGACGATCCTTCGCATCGGCGACGGACTCCGGATCGCAATTCGGCCCCTTCGTGCCGCCGCGCAAGATGATGTGGCAGTTGGCGTTGCCCGCCGTCTCCACCACCGCGGCCCGACCGTCGTCGTTCATGCCGAAGAAGAAGTGCGGATTGGCCGCCGACACCAGCGAATCCACCGCGACCTGGACGTTGCCGTCGGTGCCGTTCTTGAAGCCGATCGGCATGGACAGGCCCGACGCCAACTGGCGGTGAACCTGCGACTCCGTCGTGCGCGCGCCGATCGCGCCCCACGCCACCGCGTCGGCGATGTACTGCGGGCTGTTCGGCTCCAGGAACTCCGCGCCGACCGGCAGCCCGATCTGCAGCACCTCGATGAGCAGCTCACGGGCCATGCGCAGGCCGTCGAGAATGGCGAACGAACCGTCCATGTGCGGATCGTTGATCAGGCCCTTCCAGCCCACGGTGGTGCGCGGCTTCTCGAAGTACACCCGCATGACCACCAGCAGATCGTCCTTCAGCTCGTCGGCGACGACCTTCAGCCGGCGGGCGTAATCGACCGCGGCCTCCGGGTCGTGCACCGAGCACGGCCCGACGACGACGAGCAGACGGTCATCCTCGTTGGCGATGACGTCGGCGATCGCCCGGCGGGCGTCCTCGACGTCATTGGCCAATTTCTCGCCGAGCGGAACGTCGGAAAGCAACTGCCGGGGAGACGGCAGATCATGGAACGCGACGACACGCTGATTCGACGTCGAAGCGGGATTTTCAAGGGAAGTCGGGGGCGTCATGGCCAGTGCCTTTCGGTGAGTCTTCGGATGTCTGCGCCGGTCGCCGCCCTCCGGCAAAAGGCCGGATACGACGAAAGGCAGCGACCCGATGAACGGGTGCTGCCTTTGGGGCTCCGGCGTGCGCGCGACGATTTCAGGGATGCATGACTGACGGGGTCAGCTGCCGGAGCCCCTCATAAAATAAAATCGCCAGTTACGCACGTCACAAATCCTAATCCTTGGAACGACGATCCCGCAATTCGGGCTCCCCCGAGAAGCGATCCTCGACGGTGGCTTCCCCGTCGACGCCACCCGAACCCTCTCGGGCCGCCATCGCACGATCGATCGCCTCGACGTCGAACGGATCCATGCCGTGCCCCTCGGCGAAAGCACGACGACGACGCATCCGCTTCATGCGACGGGACAGGTCGACGCCGATCAACAAGATGGTGACCAACAACAACACGATGACCAGCAAACCGATCGGCGACGCCTTGCCGAAGTCGGCGCCCATCGGGCCCACCGGATTCTGCGCCAGCAGGGCCACGTCCACCACAGCCTCCGCCGCGGCGGCATTCCACAATTCCATTGCCTGGGGCATGTCAGCCATCATTCCTTAATGCTCTGCGGCATCGTCCGCCGCGGATCCATCACCGGGAGCGTCATCCGGCTCGATGCCCGCGAACAGGTCATCCTCCGGCAGGGAGGTGCGCACCCGCGTACGCGCCAACTCGAATTCCTCCGTCGGCCACACTCTACGCTGCACGTCCGTCGGCACCGCGAAGAAAGGCCCGTTCGGGTCGATCTGGGTGGCGTGGGCCAGCAGCGCATCGTCGCGGGCGTCGAAGAAGTCCCCGCATTCGACCTGCGTGGTCACCCGCTCCATGATGTCGCCGCGAGTGGACACCCACCGCTTCAGCGGCTCAGCCAGGGGGCTGGGCAGACCCCGCTCCACGTAGTAGGCGTCCAACGCCAGCAGGCGACGGCGCACGAAACCGTGGGTGTAGTACATCTTCTTGATCTCCCACGGCTCCCCCAGCTCCGGGTAGAGATCGGACGCCGCCTCGGTCCAGGCGCGCACGGAAACGATGTGCGTCATGATGTGGTCCGGGTGCGGGTACCCGCCGTTTTCGTCGTAGGTGATCAGCACATGCGGGCGGAACTCCCGGATGACCTCGATGAGCGGCTTGACCGCGTCCTCCACCTTCTCCCGGGCGAAACACCCGTCCGGCAGCACGGGGGTCGGCGACCCGGAGGGCAGACCGGAGTCGACGAAGCCGAGCCAACGGTGCTGCACCCCGAGAATCCGGGCCGCCTCCGCCATTTCGCCCACCCGCACGGCGGCGATGTTCTCGACGACTTCCGGACGATCCATCGCCGGATTCAGGATGCTGCCGCGCTCCCCGCCCGTGAGGGTGACCACCATGACGTCATGGCCCTCGGCGGCGTAGCGCGCCATCGTCGCCGCACCCTTGCTCGACTCGTCATCGGGGTGGGCGTGGACCGCCATCAATCGCAGACTCATGCGGTGTCCTTCCAGTCCGGTACCTGTTCCGACATTCGTTCAGTCTACGGGGCCGATCCGCGGGCCCCGACGCGGGTGGCGGGGAATCGTCCGATACAGTTGGGGGCATGTCGGACACGAAGGCCTCCAACGCGGACCGCGATCGCGGAAGCGACGCCCGATCCACCTCCGCCAAGCGCACCGCCCGTTACGGCGACACCAACCGCCGCCTGCCGGGCAAGCTGATCGTCGTCGGCATCATCGGCATGCTCGTCGTGGCGGCGGCGTACATCTTCGTCCAGATGAACCGGGTGTCCACGCCCGACGTCACCGCCACCCAGGCCGGCTGGGCCCGCGAAGAGGGCCGCGAAGACGACGTGTTCATCTTCACCCTCGACGTCACCCGCGAAGACCCGACGCTCGACGCGTACTGCATCATCTACGCCCTGAACTACGACGTCGCCGAAGTCGGCCGCCGCGACGTGTTCATCCCCGCCGGAGGCCCCTCCACCGTGCGCCTGGACGTGCCCATCCAAACCCGCGAACAGGCCGTGGCCGGAGACGTGTACGGCTGCTCCACGGAAATGCCCGAGTTCCTCTCCGACAAGGCGTCGTAAAGCACCGCGCCCCGACCCCGCTCCGGCACACCCGGGGGCGATTGACGCCGCACGACGTGACGGTGGTATCCTGACCCCGTTCACGGCCCCGGCTGGGGCCGATTTTTCATATTCCGGCTGGCCAGGCCAGCTTTCTCCGCCGACCGGCGACCCGCCGGCGGCGTCGCAGACCAAGGAGGCACCATGACCGACTCCAACAACCCGTGGCTCACGCAGGAGTCCTACGACAAGCTGAAGGCCGAGCTGGACGCCCTGTACGAGAACCGCCCCGTCATCGCCGCCGAAATCAACGAGCGCCGCGAAGAGGGCGACCTGAAGGAAAACGCCGGCTACGACGCCGCCCGCGAGCAGCAGGGCCAGGAGGAGGCGCGCATCCGCTACCTCGAGGACCTGCTGCAGCGCGCCACCGTCGGCGAAACCCCGCAGGAGTCCGGCGTCGCGCTGGTCGGCACCGTCGTGCACGTCTACTACGACGGCGACGAGGACGACAAGGAGACCTTCCTCATCGGCACCCGCGGCGCGGACTCGTCGAACCCGAACCTGGAGACCTACTCCACCGACTCGCCGCTGGGCAGCGCCCTGGTCGGCGCGAAGGAGGGCGAGACCCGCACCTACAAGTCCCCGACGGGCGACGAGGTCCAGGTCACCCTGATCAAGGCCGAGCCGTACGACCCCGAGTTCCAGGACTAGTTCCGGCTTCACGGCATGCGAAAGGGCCCCGGTTTTCACCGGGGCCCTTCGCCGTGTCTGTCGTCGCTTACCTCGTCGCTTTAATCGTTGCTTTACGACGAGCCCGCCGCCGACGCCCAGCGGCGTGCCGGACGGAGGCGGCGGGTGGGTGCGCTCCCTGAAGCGGCCAGTCCCTGAAGCGGCTAGTCCCTGAAGTAGGACAGCAGGCGCAGGATCTCGACGTAGAGCCAGACCAGGGTGACCGCAAGGCCGAGCGCGACGCCCCAGGCGTAGTTGGCGGGCGCGCCGGCGCGGACCAGCTTGTCGGCCTGATCGAAGTCGAGCAGGAAGCTGAACGCCGCCAGGCCGATGCACACCAGCGAGAAGATGATGGCGATCGGGCCGCCGTCGCGCAGCGGGGAGCCGATGCCGAACACGGCCAGCAGCAGGTTGCCGACGGCCAGGATCAGCACGCCGATGAGGGCGGCGGTCATGAAGCGGGTGAACTTCGGGGTCACGCGGATGGCGCCCGACTTGTAGACCCACAGCATGCCGGCGAACACGCCGATGGTGGCGATGACGGCCTGGGAAATCAGACCGAAGCCGGAGGTGCCCGCGACGTCGAACCCGGCGAACATGAAGCTCACGCCACCGACGAACAGACCCTCGAATGCCGCGTAGGTCAGGGTGACCGGGGCGGAGCCGTACTTCTTGCCGAAGGTGGACACCAGCACCGTCACCAGACCGCCGATGGCGCCGACGATGGTGAGGATCATCGACAGCCCCAGGCTGACGTACGCCGCGATGGCGAAGTTGACCGCCGCCAGCGCGACGATGACGGCCAGGGTGATGCCGGTCTTCGACACCACGTCGTCCACCGTCATCGGGCGGGCATCCTGCGCCTGCTGCGAGGCGCCGTACTGGCCCTGGGCGAACGGGTCCTGGCCGTACTGCTGCTGCCCGTAGTGGTGGGCGCCGGCCTGGCCCCGGGCGACGGTCTTGGTGAGCGAGCTGAATGCGGGGTTACTGCTTTCGCGCACGTCGTCCTTCCTTCCGGCCTTCTTAGGGGCCGATCATTAGTTGTCTTACGACACGTATAACGGTCGAACCTCCCCGATTGTTCCCGAACGGACGCATCTTCGCAGCCGGAAAATCCCGGCCGAACCCGCTCCCCGGCGGGGTACGATCGGGATGAGAACGGAAAAGACGACGCGGAGGACGACATGGCCGGCGACTACGATCCCGACACCACCGGAGATTTCGACGAGAACACCCTCGACGGTTCCGAGGGACTCGACGCCGACCTCATGACCGGCGACGGCGAGAACTACGTCATGACCCCGCCGGACCGCTGGCGCGGCGCCGAACCCCACGACACCCTCGACCGCCGGCTCGCCGAGGAAAAGCCCGACATCGACCCGGACGACGACCCCGACGCGGATCCGGAACTGCGCTACGGCGACGTCGACGGCCACGAACCCTTCGAGTTCGGCGAGCGCGGCAACCGCGACCCCGACCGCAGCCGGCGACTCGGTTACACCGACAACTGACGGCGGATCGTCGTCACGCGAAACGGCCCCGGGCCCGGCCCCGTTGCGTATCATTTCACCCATGAACGCGACCACGACCGACACCGACCGCGCCACCGGCGCGCAGGACATCCGCAATCCCCTGACGCCCGACGTCGTCGAACGGCTGCTCAAGCGCGCATCCGTCGCGGGCTCGGAAACCCGCACCATCACCTCCCCCTTCACCGGCGAGCCCCTGGCCGCGTGCCCGTCGGCGATGCCGCCGACGTCGAGCGCGCCTTCGAACGCGCCCGCTTCGCGCAGGCCGCCTGGGCCCGCATCCCCGTCACCTCGCGCCGCGAGGTCCTCCACCGCTTCCACGACCTGGTGCTCACCCACCAGGACCAGCTGATGGACATCGTGCAGGCCGAGACCGGCAAGAACCGCGCCTCCGCCTTCGAGGAAGTGCTGCACGTCGCCATCACCGCCCGCTATTACGGCAACCAGGCCGAGGCGCTGCTCAAGCCCGCCAAGGCCCACGGCGCCCTGCCCGTGCTGTCCGACACCACCGTCCACCACCACCCCAAGGGCGTCGTCGGCGTGATCAGCCCGTGGAACTACCCCCTGACCCTGGCGATCTCCGACGCCGTCGCCGCGATCATGGCGGGCAACGCCATCGTGCTCAAGCCGGACTCCACCACCCCGTTCTCGGCGCTGGTGGCCGTCGACATGCTGTACCGCGCCGGCCTGCCCGAGGACATCGTCCAGGTCGTGCCCGGCCCCGGCTCCGTCGTCGGCCAGGCGATCGTCGCCAACGCCGACTACCTGATGTTCACCGGCTCCTCCGCCACCGGCAAGGCGCTGGCCCAGCAGTGCGGCGAGCGACTGATCGGTTTTTCGGCGGAGCTGGGCGGCAAGAACCCGCTGATCGTCGCCGAGGACGCCAACGTCAAGGCCGCCGTCGAGGGCACCCGCATCGCCAGCTTCACCAACTCCGGCCACCTGTGCGTTTCCATCGAGCGCATCTACGTCGCCGACGCGGTGTGGGATGAGTTCGTGCCCGCCTTCGCCGACCGCACCAAGGCCATGAGCCTGGGCCCCGGTTACGGCTGGGACGTCGAGATGGGGTCGCTGCAGTCGCAAGGCCAGTTCGACATCGTGCAGAAGATGGTCCACGACGCCGTCGAGGCCGGTGCCACGGTGCTCGCCGGCGGCCGCGCCCGCCCGGATCTCGGCCCCCTGTTCTACGAGCCGACGGTGCTCACCGACGTCCCCGAGGGCGTCGAGCTGCTCACCGAGGAGGTCTTCGGCCCGGTCGTGGTGGTCCAGCGCGTCGCCGACGTCGACGAGGCCATCCGCCGCGCCAACGATTCCCGCTACGGCCTCAACGCCTCGCTGTGGTGCTCGCCGTCGCGCGCCAAGGAGCTGGCACCGAAGATTCAGGCGGGATCCGTCAACGTCAACGACGGTTTCGCCGCCACCTTCGCCTCCGTCGACGCGCCGATGGGCGGTTTCAAGGAGTCCGGCGTCGGCCGTCGCCAGGCTGCCGAGGGTCTGCTGAAGTACACCGACGCGCAGACGGTCACCGTCCAGCGGTTGTCGCCGATCGCGCTGCCGATGCTGGAGCGCGAGACCTACGCGAAGGTGTTCACCACCGCCCTGAAGCTGGGCAAGAAGTTCGGCATCCTGCCGTAAACCTGCGGCGCCGCAGTCCTTCGGCGGCTGCTTCGGGCGCGGCAACCTTGGGGCTGCGGGCGCGTCGCGGTTGCGGCGGTGGTGGTCGGAAAGTACTGCCACCGCCGCACAAAACACCAGGTCGGGCTTTTTCGACGCTCGGGAATGTCGACTTTCCGACGGTTCTCCGACCAGCTCCCCCGCCTCGGCCATTTTTCCCGGGCCTTTCGGCCAAGATGGTCACCCCATCCGCTGCCCCCGGCGAGACTCGAACTCGCAACTCGCGGATTTTAAGTCCGCTGCCTCTGCCAATTGGGCCACGGGGGCTTGACGACGACCCACGCACCACGCGAGACGTCGTAAAGCAAAAAGAGGCGTAGGCACCCACCAACCGCAACGGCAGGGGCGGCGGTGGTCGGAAAGTACTGCCACCGCCGCACAAAACACCAGGTCGGGCTTTTTCGACGCTCCGGAATGTCGACTTTCCGACGGTTCTCCGACGAGTCCCCCGCCTCGGCCGACTTTCCCGGGCCATTCGACCCTTTCAGCCGACGTGCCTGCGCCCCTCGGCCGACTTTCCCGGGCCTTTCAACCGAGAAGACCACCCCATCCGGTGCCCCCGGCGAGACTCGAACTCGCAACTCGCGGATTTTAAGTCCGCTGCCTCTGCCAATTGGGCTACGGGGGCTTGACGACGTCCCACGACCAGCTCGGGCCGTCGCAAAGCAAAAATAAGGGGTGGGCGCCCGCCGACCGCCACGTCGGCGGGCCCCCGCCCGCGATCACTCCTGCGCGCGGGCCAGCTTCTCGTCGACCAAGCCGGCGACGATGCCGTCGAGGATATCCTTCTCGCTGACGTGGAACTCCAGGGGCACCGCATCCCCGCGGGCCCCCTTCTCCTTCGCCGCGGCGTTGACCGCCTCGAACATGTCCATCAAACCGTCGATGACCATGACCCCGCCGGCGAAAACATCGGCGCGGCCCGGATGCATGACCGGATTTTCCGCCAACGTCCGACGATCGGTGGCCAACACCGACTGATTCAGCGACCGCAGCGCATTGAAACGCAACGTCGACAAGTGAATCGCCGACGGATCGTATGTCTCCAGGCCCTGCGCCAACGCCGACAACGTCGTGTACGTGCCCGCACAGCCCACGATCGTGCGCGCCCCCGCCACCGGCACCTCCGCCAGCACCCGCTCAACTTGGCTGGCGACGTAATCATGCGCCCGCTGCACCTGCTCCGGCGTCGGCGGGGAATCGACGAGGAAACGTTCCGTCAGGCGCACGCTGCCCATCGGCACCGACACCGCGGCATGCACCGTGCCGTCGTAATCGCCGACGACGACCTCCGTCGAACCGCCGCCGACATCGATGACGCAAAACGGCCCCTCCTCCGGGTGGAAATCGTCGACCGCACCGCGAAACGACAGCGCAGCTTCCTCGTCACCGGAAATGACCTGCGCCTCCACGCCCCAATCGGCGAGGATCTCGCGGGTCATGGAGAAAAAATCGTCGCGGTTCGACGCATCGCGCGACGCCGACGTCGCCACCATCCGCACCGCCTCCACGCGCTCGACGCGCATGAGCTCCGCGAAACCGGTCAGCGCCTCGCGAACGCGCTGCAAGGCGGCGTCGGCCAGACGACCCGTCGCGTCAACGCCCTCGCCCAAACGCACGATCTCCATCACGCGATGCAGCTCGGTGAGCTCCAGCACGCCATCGTCGCCGCGGCGGACGTCGGTGATGAGCAGGCGAATCGAATTCGTGCCGCAATCCACGGCCCCGAAGCGGGTCATCCGTCGCTCCTCTCGATGCCGAGGTCGGCGCACGTCGGCCAGTCCGCCGGAATCGCCGTGCCGCGCAGGCCCGTGCCCTCGGCGGCCAACGCCACCGCCTCAGTGCCCAAGCGGAAATGGTCCGGCCCCTCGGCCAGCGCATAGGCGATGAGCACGTGCAGGCACTTCACCCGATCCGGCATGCCGCCGCCCGAAAAATCGGTGCCCAAATCCTCGATGGCGTTGCGCTCGCGCAGGTAGTGCTCGTGGGCGGCGCGGTAATCCGCGGCCAGCTCCTCGTCCTCCAGCAAACGCGCCGACATGTCCCGCATGACGCCGGCGACCTCGAGGCGCGACGCCTCGGCCGTCAGCCTCGGATCCGTCAGGTAGTGCAGCGTCGGAAACGGGGTGCCGTCGTCCAGGCGCGGGGCCGTCTTGACGACGCCGGGCGCGCCGTCCGGGCAGCGGTAGGAGATCTCCAGAACGCCTCGCGGGGCGCGGCCGAGCTGAACGGCCACGGCCTCCAGGTCTGCGGGGTCTACGGTCACGGCGATCCTCCTGTCCCCGCCGGCGGGCGGCCGGGGTGATTCACGGGCTTGTCATAAAACTCTTGCCGTACGACGACGGCGGCGGCCACGCCCCGAAAAAAGGCACCGGCCGGGTGGCAACCTTACCGGCATCGGGACCCATTATTCGACGTGGGGCTCCGCCTCCGGCCCGGGTTCCGGCTCCGGTTCGGGGACGGTCGGCAACCGATCCGGGCGGGTCGCCTCGTCGCGGGCCGGGTTGGCGGGCTTCTCCTCCTCCGGCGGCAGCGACACCGAATCCCACAGCTGCTCGTACCAGGGCTTCGCCGGCGCGGCTTCCTCGCCGACCGGGTCCTCCCCCGAAACCGCGCCGAGGGCGGGGTCGATGATGCGGAACGGGGTCTCCCCCTCCTCCACCAGGCCGAGCCGAATGCGGGCCTGCTCCTTGATGTAGGCGGGGTCGGAGAAACGCTCCTTCTCCGCCTGCAGCTCGCGGGTACGCTCCTCCATCCGGGCGATGTTCTCCCGGGTCTCCGCCAGTTCGGCGCGTTGTTCGGCGAACGTCCGCAGCGGCATGGCCAGCGTGAGCACCAGGAACACCAGCAGCGCGGCCATCGTCAGCGTCTGGCCGGTCGTCAGCGACCCCAGGCCGCCGCCCGCCCGCCGATTCGACGCGGGCGCGGCGGTCGTCCCCCGCCCTCGGCGGCCTCGCGCTGTTGTACCCATGCCCGGAATCATACCCGCCGGGCCATGCCGAAAGGGGCCGGGTCGATGAACGACCCGGCCCCTTTTTCTCGGCCGACCTCCGGCTCACCCCGCCCGCCCGTCATCGGGCCGGGGCGGGGCGCCGCAGTCGCCTACTTATCGTCGCCTACTTCTTGAAGCGCGGGAACGCGGAGCGGCCGGCGTAGACCGCGGCGTCGCCGAGCTGCTGCTCGATGCGCAGCAGGCGGTTGTACTTGGCCACGCGCTCGGAGCGGGCCGGGGCACCGGTCTTGATCTGGCCGCAGTTCAGGGCGACGGCCAGGTCGGCGATGGTGGTGTCCTCGGTCTCGCCGGAGCGGTGCGACATCATCGACTTGTAGCCGTTGTTGTGCGCGACGGCGACGGCCTCGAAGGTCTCCGACAGGGTGCCGATCTGGTTGACCTTGACCAGCAGGGCGTTGGCGGCGTTCTTCTCGATGCCCTCGGCCAGGCGGGCCGGGTTGGTGACGAAGAAGTCGTCGCCGACCAGCTGGACCTTGTCGCCGATCTGCTTGGTCAGCTCGACCCAGCCGTCCCAGTCGTTCTCGTCCAGCGGGTCCTCGATGGAGACGATGGCGTACTCCTCGACGAGCTCGCCGTAGACCTTGGCCATCTCCTCGGCGGTGTGCTTGCCGCCCTCGAAGTTGTAGACGCCGTCCTCGTAGAACTCCGACGACGCCACGTCGAGCGCCAGGGCGACGTCCTCGCCCAGCTTGTAGCCGGCGGCCTCGATGGCCTCGTTGATCAGGTCCAGGGCGGCGCGGGTGGAGTCGACGGAGGGGGCGAAGCCGCCTTCGTCGCCCAGGCCGGTGGACAGGCCCTTGTCCTTGATGACCTTCTTCAGCGAGTGGTAGACCTCGGCGCCGACGCGCAGGGCCTCGGAGAAGGTCTCGGCGCCGATCGGGGCGATCATGAACTCCTGGACGTCGACGCCGGAGTCGGCGTGGGCGCCGCCGTTGAGGATGTTCATCATCGGAACGGGCAGGACGTGGCCGTTGGGGCCGCCCACGTACTGGTACAGCTCCAGGCCGGCGGACTGGGCGGCGGCGTCGGCGACGGCCATGGACACGCCGAGGATGGCGTTGGCGCCGAGCTTCTTCTTGTTGGGGGTGCCGTCCAGGTCGATCATCAGCTTGTCGATCTTGCGCTGGTCGTCGGCGAACTCGCCGAGCAGCTCGTCCTGGATGGCCTCGAGGACGTTTTCGACGGCCTTCTGGCAGCCCTTGCCGAGGTAACGGTCGCCGCCATCGCGCAGCTCGTAGGCCTCGTGCTCGCCGGTGGAGGCGCCGGAGGGCACCATGGCGCGGCCGATCGAGCCGTCTTCCAGTGCGACCTCGACCTCGACGGTCGGGTTTCCGCGGGAGTCCAGGATTTCGAGCGCGTTCAGTCCGATGATGGGGGCAGCCATATGTCACCTTTCCGCCGGAACCCTTCCGGCCACATGCTTCCGATTGTGGCACGTTTGCGCGGATCGCGCCGCTACGGGAACCCCGGTTTCGAACCCCGATGGGGGGCGGCTTGACGACGACGCCCGCCGGGCGGCCCGAACGGCCGTCAGGCGGGTTGGTTCAGGGCGTAGTTCGCCGCGGCGTCGCGGACGTCTCGGACGTATTCGTCGGACTGGTTGTACGACCGGATCGCCGACGTCCATCCTTCGGCGGTGGCCAGGTCGCGTCCGCCGGAGCACAGCAAACGCGCCGCGGATGCCGCCGCGTCGTCGATGTGGTGGGGGTCGGCGACCCCGTCGCCGCTGGCGTCGACGCCGTAGCGGTGCCACGTCTCGGGGATGAACTGCATCGGTCCCACGGCCCGGTCGAACTCCGGATCACCGTCGAGGGCGCCGCCGTCGGTGTCCTGGATTTCGGCGAACCCGGGGGACCCGTCCAGGGGCACTCCGATGATCGGCGGGCGCACGACGCCGTCGTCTTCGATCGCCGCCGGCTTCATCCAGTTGCCGGTGTAGGTGCCGTGGCGGGTCTCCACCTGTCCCAGACCGGCCAGGGTGTTCCACGTCAGGTGGCATTCCGGCCAGGACTCGGCGGCGATGACTTCGGCGTTGCCGTAGGCGCGCACGGCGGCTGCGGGAATGCGGGTGGCCTCGGCGATGGGCTGCGCCCACTGGGTCAAATGATCGGAGCTGCGGCCGGGGGCGTGGACGTCGATGCGCGGTGCGGGCTCCGCCGCCGCCGGCGGGACGTTGTCCGGGATCGGCTGTTTGGAAAACGGCGCCTCCACCGGCCCGACGAACATCGTCATCGCCCCGACCATCGCGATGATCGCCAACACGGCGACCGTCGTAAAGCCAAGGCAACCGCACCCCGAATTGCGGCGCCGCCCCTTCTTCCCGGACCTGCCCCGGGCGTCACCGGACCACGACGGCACGTCGCGGCGCTTGCCACGTCGGCCGCCGCCACGGGAATCAGCGAAGTCGGACACGGGTGCCCATCCTACGGATCAGGCGGCCCGACGGGGAAAGGCCGTCACCGCATCGTGTCGACGGGCACCGACCAATCGCCGGTCGAGTCCGGACCGTCCGGGTAGTCCTCCGGGTACTCGTCCCCGGCGACGGGCTCGGCATGGTCGGCCGTGGCCTCCGCGTCGGCGGTCGGCTCCGGCTGACCCAGCGAATCGAGGTGGGCCAGGAACTCGCGCGCGACGAAACGGGTGCGGGCCTCGCAGCCCGACTCCAACTCCAGGCCCGGGGTCGGGCACATCAGCTCGACGGGGATGTCCGAATCCGACAGGCCGAGCTGCCGGGCGCGGCGGATGGCCTCCTCCGCCAGCGACAGCGCCGGCAGGTACTCGGCGGGCTGCGACCGCGGGCCTCCGCGACCGGCGGCCCACGCGGCCTCCTGCTCCTCCACCGGCATCAGCTCCGCGCCCTCGCCGATGTCGCGCGAACCGTCGAAAAGGTACGGCTTGCGCGAACGCATCTTGTCCACGAACGCCCCGGCGACGTCTTCGATGTCGAAGTCGTCGGCCACCTCCGCCTGGAACAGCACCTGCAGCAGCAGATCCGACAGCTCGCCGCGGATGTCGCCGCCCTCGTTGACGGCGTCGATGAACTCGAACGCCTCCTCGATCAGGTACGGCAGCAGGCTCGCGTGGGTCTGGCCGACCTCCCACTCCCCCGTACGGCGGGCGGCGGCCATCACGTCGATGGCCTCGGCCATCCGCGGGAAACGCTCGGCGTCTCCGGCCCCGAAGGCAGCGGTGCCGGACGACGGGTCGTCGTCAAGCGTCGAGGCGGACGCCTGCGAGGAGCCCTGCGGGGAACCCTCCGATGCGGCCCCGGCAGACTTCGCGTCCTCGGACCCTTCGGCGTTCTCTGCATCCGCTGCAACCGTCGCAGCCTCCGTGCCCTCGGACGCAGCCGGCGTCGACGACGGTGCCGGGGCGGCGACGGCGGCGGGCGACGGGGCCTCGTCGAGACCGACGCCGTACACCTTCTCCCCCGCGGCGATGCGATCAACCACCTCGTCGTTGTCGACGTCAGTGGTCACCAGCACCTCCGCCTCCGAGACGGAACGCCCGCCGGCGTCGGCGATCGCCCACCGGATGCGGATCGACACCTCTTCGGTGTAGGCCACCTCCCCCGTCAGCAGATTCGCCGCCTCCAGGGGAATTGCGGTGGGAAACCGCGGGTCCAACACGATGATGGTCATTTCCGATCCTTTCCGCCGTGAGCGCCGCCGACGATGTCCATGACGGGAATTCCCGCCATGCCGGTCAGGAAATCCGCGACCCACTGAACGAGCGCGACATCACGCACCGGCTTGGCTCGCAGGCCCTTCCCTTCCTTCGGAACGGCCACGGAAACGGTCCGCGATGCGGCCCGATACGTCGATTGCGGATGCAGGCGCTTCAAACGCACCTGCTTCGAATCGGCGAGCTCCATGGGCCCGATCTTAATGTGCGAACCCGTCGCCTGAACTTCATGCACGCCGAATTCGCGGCAAATGATGCGCAATCGGGAAATCGCCGCGAGCCGCTGCACCTCCACCGGAGGTTCCCCGTACCGGTCCGACAACTCGTCCAGGACGACGTCGACGTCCTCCAGGGCCTGCGCCGACGCGAACTTCCTGTACGCCTCCAGGCGCAGCCGCTCCGAATCGACGTAGGACGCCGGGATATTCGCGTCGACGGGCAAATCGATGCGGATCTCCTTCGGTTCCTGCACCGACGCGTCGGGCGTTTCGCCGTCGGCGACCGCCTTCAACGCGGCGACCGCCTCGCCGACCAATCTGACGTACATGTCGAAACCGACGCCGGAAATGTGGCCGGACTGTTCCGCGCCGAGCACGTTTCCCGCGCCGCGCATTTCCAGGTCCTTCATCGCCACGGCCATTCCCGCGCCGAGATCATTGTTCTGCGCGATGGTGGACAGCCGATCGTAGGACGTTTCCGTCAAAGTCTGGTCCGCCGGATACAGGAAATAGGCGTAGGCGCGTTCGCGGGAACGGCCCACCCGGCCGCGCAGCTGGTGCAGCTGCGACAGGCCCATGTGGTGGGCGTTTTCCACGATCAGCGTGTTGGCGTTGGCGATGTCCAGGCCGGTTTCCACGATCGTCGTGCACACCAGCACGTCGAACTCGCGGTCCCAGAACCCCTGGACGGTGCGTTCGAGCATGTCCTCGCCCATCTGGCCGTGGGCGACGACGACGCGGGCCTCCGGCACCAGGTCGCGGACCTTCTGCGCGGCCTTGTCGATGGTGCTGACCTTGTTGTGCAGGTAGAACACCTGGCCGTCGCGCAGCAGCTCGCGGCGAATGGCCGCGGCGATCTGCTTGTCCGACTGCGCGCCGACGTACGTCAACACGGGATGGCGGTCCTCCGGCGGGGTGAGGATCTGGCTCATCTCGCGGATGCCGGCCATCGACATTTCCAGGGTGCGCGGGATCGGCGTCGCCGACATCGTCAGCACGTCGACGTGGTTGCGCAGCGCCTTGATGTGCTCCTTGTGCTCGACGCCGAAGCGCTGCTCCTCGTCGACGATGACCAGGCCCAGCTCCTTCCACGTCACGCCGGTCTGCAGCAGGCGGTGGGTTCCGATGACGATGTCGACGGTGCCCTCGGCCAGCCCCGTGATGATCTCCTTCGCCTCGCGCGTCGACGTGAAGCGGCTCAGGCCGCGGATGGTCACGGGGAAGCCCTCCATGCGCTCGGAGAACGTCGCCAAGTGCTGCTGGGCAAGCAGCGTCGTGGGCACGAGCACCGCCACCTGCTTGCCGTCCTGCACCGCCTTGAACGCGGCGCGCAGGGCCACTTCGGTTTTGCCGTAGCCGACGTCGCCGATGAGCACGCGGTCCATCGGCGCGGGCTTCTCCATGTCGGCCTTGATCTCTGCGATGGCGGTGAGCTGGTCCTCGGTTTCGGCGAAGGGGAAGTTGTCCTCCATCTCCGCCTGCCACGGCGAGTCGGGGGCGAAGGCGTGGCCCGGCGCGGCCTGCCGCTCGGCGTAGAGCTTGACCAGTTCCTCGGCGATTTCGCGGACCGCGCCGCGGGCCTTGCGTTTGGTGCTCTTCCAGTCGGAGCCGCCCATCTTCGACAGGGTGGGTTTTTCGCCGCCGACGTAGCGGGTGAGCTGGTCGAGGCTTTCCATGGGCACGTAGAGCTGGTCGGGCGGCCCGCCGCGCTTGCCGGAGGCGTATTCCAGCACGACGTATTCGCGCCGCGCCATGTCATCGCCGGTGCCGATGGTGCGTTCGGTGAGTTTGACGAATCGCCCGATGCCGTGGGTGTCGTGCACGACGTAGTCGCCGGCGGTGAGGGCCAGCGGGTCGACGCGGTTGCGGCGTTTGGCGGGTTTACGGCGTCCGCCGCCGATGTCGGTGACCCGGTTGCCGGTGACGTCAGCTTCGGCGATGACGGTCAGTGCGCCGCCGTCGGTGCGCGGGAACACCAGGCCGCCGTGGCTGACGCCCTGGTAGACGGTGATCCGGCCGGGTTCGGGCTGTTCGGGGCCGGTGGCGATGCGGCAGGCGATGCCGGCCTCCCGGAACTTTTCTGCTTGACGACGAACGCCGGCCGGCGTGCCCGCCACATAGGCGACTCGTTGGCCGTCGACCGTGGCTTGACGCAGTTGGGCCATCATGGCGCCGATGGCCTTGAGGTCGCCGCGCGGTTCGGGGCCCGGCTCGTAGGTCAGGGGCAGGACGTCGTCTTCGGTGACGCCGCCGTCGAGCATGCCCGGCGGGGACATCGTCCACCAGGGGGCGCGGCGGACGTCGTCGATGTGTCGGTAGGCGCTGGCCTCCAGTCCGTCGGACGGGATCGGCGCGCCGCCGCCCATCGCCGCGGTTTCCCATGCGGCGGCCATGAACTCTTCGCCGGTGGTGATGAGGTCCGCGGCACGCGAGCGGATGCGTTCGGGCCCGCACAGCAGCGTGTGGGCGCCGTCGGGAAGCAGTTCCGTCAGCGGTACCAGCGGCCGGTCGGTGAGCAACGGGATGAGGGCCTCCATCCCGTCGACCCATTGTCCTTCCGAGATGCGCACGAGCATCTCCTGCACGTCACCGGAACGCTCGTTGGCGAGTTCCCCGGCGCGCGCCCGGACGTCGTCGTCGAGAAGCAGGGCCCGGCAGGCGTGGACGTCGACGGCGCCCAACGGTGCGGCGCCCTCCTCCTCGGAGATGGTGCGCTGGTCGCCGACGGAGAACAGGCGCAGTTCCGTGATCTCGTCGCCCCACAACTCCACGCGAACCGGGTTGTCGGCCGTGGCGGGGAACACGTCGACGATGCCGCCGCGCACCGCGAACTGGCCGCGGCGGCCGACCATGTCCACCCGTGAGTAGCCGTGGCTTTCGAGCTTTTCCGGCAGGTCCGGCACTTCCGCGTCGACGGCGAGGCGGATCGGTTCGGCTCCATCGTCGAGCACCGGCTGCACCAGGGACCGCACCGCCGCGACGACGACGCGGACCTTCCCCGACTTCATCCCGGCCAGCACCGCCCGGCGCGTGGCCACCGTGTCCACCGCCGGCGACAGCCGCTCGTGCGGCAGCGTCTCCCACGACGGGAACATCGCCGCGCCCTCGCCGACCATCGCACGCAACTCCGCGGTCAGATCCTCCGCCTCCCGGCCCGTGGCGGTCACCGCCAGCACGGGGGTTTTCGCCGCCAGCGCCGCGATGAGGTACGGGCGGACGCGGTCGTTGCCGGTCAGGTGCAGCTCCGGGTCGCCGAGATGCTTGACGACGCCGCGCAGCTGCGGTTCACCCGCCACCACCTGGGCCAGCCCCGACAACGGGGCGACCATCGGCACGGCCTTGGCGTTTTTGGTGTTGTTCACGGTCCTCGCGATCATCTGCTTTTTCGTGCGTGGGTCGGGTGGGCGGCGGGTCGGGTGCAGCCGTCAGCCACGGTCGTTGAGACGGCGGACCCGGTCGGCGGGATCGGCCTCGGCGCCCGCCCCGAGCACCGCGCCCTCTTCGGCGGCGGGGCCCTCGACGTCGCCGCGCAACACCGGGTGAGACTCCATGCCGGCCAGCCCGTTCCAGCACAGGTTCACGATGTGCGCCGCCACCGTCTCCCGGTCCATCGCCGGGCCCTCCCGCGACCCCGTGCGCTCGTCCAGCCACCACTGCGCCGTCTGCGACACCATGCCCACCAGCGCCTGCGAATACAACACGGCATGGGACTCGTCAAGCCCCGCACGGGCGAACGCGGCGCCCAAAATATGGGACACCCGGCCGGTGGCGTTGCCCAGCAACGTCGCCAAGCCCGACGTCGACGCGGGATCACGGGCGAGAATGGTGAACCCGTCCGTGTGCTCCTCCACGTACTCGAGCAAGCCGACCACCGCCCGCTCGATGCGGGCACGCGACCGGCCCTTCGAAATCGACTCGGCGATGACGCGCTCCAGACGCTCCATCTCCTCGGCCACCACCTCGCGGTACAGGCCGTCCTTCGTGCCGAAATGCTCGTACACCACCGGCTTCGACACCCCCGCCCGGGAAGCGATCTCCTCCATCGACGTGCCATCGAGGCCACGCTCGGCGAACGCCCCGCGGCCGACATCGAGAAGCTGCCTGCGAC
This sequence comes from Corynebacterium sp. HMSC11E11, assembly GCF_001807025.1. NCBI lineage: Bacteria > Bacillati > Actinomycetota > Actinomycetes > Mycobacteriales > Corynebacteriaceae > Corynebacterium > Corynebacterium sp. HMSC11E11. The sequence goes on from NZ_KV787101.1 coordinate 42,655, forward strand.
GTTCCGGCCCGCTCATGCGCCTGCGAACGTCGTTTCCCGGATTTCCCATGCCCCAGAGCCTATCGAAGCCGCGGCGGACCGCCCGACCACGGTCCGGCACCTCGATTGCGGGATACCGCATCGGAAGTTGCTAGTCTGATGCGCGGTGCACGCACGCGACGATCGCGAGCAGCCGACGATGGAGATCACCGACATCGTCCGCCTGGTCCACCCGATCGCCCCCGGGCAGCACCGGTCCCCCGTGGTGTAATGGCAACACTCCTGATTTTGGTTCAGGCATTTCAGGTTCGAGTCCTGGCGGGGGAGCCAGGCGACCACCCCCGCTGACCTGCTTCAATGCAGGCCAGCGGGGGTTTTCGGTTTTTCGGGCGGGGGTATCTTTACGCCTCTTTACGCCTGTTTCTGCGTCTTTGTGAGCCAAAAGTGAGCCAAAAATGAGCCACGGAATCGCGGCTGCCCACCGCTCCCCCGCGGTGATGAACGCGCCGCTCAAATGCGAAAACGGCCCCGACCGCTGCCCGTCAAAGGGGCGGCGGCCGGGGCCGTATCAGTGCGGTGACCGTGCGTCACGACGTGTCCGGAGGCTCGCGCGGGTACGGGCCACCGTCCGGGAACACAATGTGGACGACGTCGTCCGGGATCAACTCCAGCGACGGTGGCCGCGGCTGAAGGTGCAGGATCGTCCACTCCTCGCGAGCGCGGATATGACTGGCAAGGCGTCGGACGAGTTTCCACGCCTCGGCCCGCTCATCAGCCAACCGCGCCAGCTCTTTTCCCTGCCGGTCGATCTTCTCCGTCGCCTCGTCGGTGCGCCGGCGCTCGGCATCCAGGTCGCGGCGGGTTTCATCGCCCTTGCGGCGCTCCTCGTCGAGGTCCTTGCGGGTCTCGGTCAGGTCGTCACGAATCCGGGAGAGGTCCGTTCGCAGTTCGGTGGTCAGCGTCTGGAGCCCGGCAAGGTCGGCGTTTCGCTCTTCGAGGCGGATCTTCTCTCGCTCGAGCTCAAGCTTCTCCTCGTCGGCCACCCGCTGGAGTTTCAACTTTTCGTCGGCGTTGCGGGATTCCCGCCAGGCGCGCACCCATGCCGCGGCGGCGAGGACGACGCCGCCAACGCCGGCGGCGATGCCGCCCGGCCCGAACCACAGCTCGACGCCGGGCATTTAGTTCTCCAGGCGGTGCTCACCCACGTAGGACGCATCGCCGATGGTGGTCGTCGCCGCAGCAGTACCCAGACCCAGGGCCGGGGCGATGACCGCAAGCAGCGAGTCGATCTGCGCTTCAGTTCCCCAGCCGAGGTACACGCCGAGAACACCGACTGCGGCCGCGAGGCCGTAGCCGGCCTGCCGCACGGGCGAATCCGAGTGGACGATGGCGAACAGCAAGGTGATGGCGGCGGTGGCCACGCCGACGACGGCCGGGGTGGCGGTGTCGTCGAGGATGCCCCACGCCACCAAGGCCGTGACGACGGCGCCGGCGGTGGCGTACCAGGCGGCGCGGGCGCCGGCGGGGACAACGGAACGGATGAAATCGAGCATGTGTGCCTCCTTGTGGCATGAAAAATGACCACCCAGGGTGGGTGGCCGTTGGTTGTCAGTGCAGACCGTCAGTGCCGTCACTCCCTAGAGTGAGGGGCACTGAGCAGGCAGTGAGCGCGCTACTTCGGGTCGCCGGCGGTGGGGCGCGGCGCGCGCATTCCCGGCACCTCCAGCGCCTCGCCAATCGCGGCGAGCGCGTCGACCACGGTGCGGTCACCGAGCTGCGGCCAGCCCTTGAAAAGCTGCTGGCCGTCCTTGTCGCGGGGCCCGGCGAGCTGGTCGAGAGCGAGGACGTCGGCGGGCGGCGGGGTGTGGGGCACGGGGGTCTCCTTCTTGTCGGTGGTCGGCGCATGCGGCAACGCCGGGGTCGGTGCGGGGGCTTCGAGCTGCTTGCGCACCAGGTCGAGGACGTAGTCCCAGGGGAAGCCGCCCGCCGTGCGGGGCACGCCGGTGGTGCCGTCGTAGCCGCCCGGATCCCAGTGATCCGAGCCGCCGTAGAACTTCGAGCAGTCCCAATGCCCGAGGATTCCCTTGCGTCCCGCGCGGAGGTCGGCCGGGGCGATGCGCACGGCGGGGATGTCGTGGAAGCGGCAGTAGTGCGCGAGGACGTCGGCAAGCTTGGCGAGCTGTGCCTTGCCGAGCGACATCCATTGGTCTCGGGTCTGGTAGGCGGTGCCGGTGCAGCAGACGTGGAACATCTCGTCGTTGCCCAAGCTGCCCACCGACCATGTGCCGTAGACGTCGTCGTTCTGCCGGACGGTGCGCCCCGCACGGTCGACGCCGAGGTGGTACGAGCCGCCGGAGATATCGCGGCGGCGGTTGTACTCCGCGAGCTGATCGGCCGTCCACGCCGTCGGCCGGAGCTGGCCGGTGGCGTAGTTGTAGGCGGACTCGTCGGTGTGGATGCAGATCGCGCGACGGGAGCGGCGGGCAATGCCGTTGTCCCTCCAGGTCAGCAGGTCGCGGTCGCACTTGAACTGCTCGGTGGGCTTCGGCGCAGGACCGGTCGGCAGCGACGGCGCCGTCGGCGCGGGGTCGGTGACCGTCTGGTCCTGGGTCTGGTCGGGGCGCGGCGGGTGCTGGCCCCAATAGACATGCAGGATGTCGTTGACGTCGACCTGCATCCCAGCGGGCCCGGGAACATTGTGGGTGTGCTGGTACAACACCGCGAGCGGGTGGACATGCCCCCGGGGCTGCGCCCACGAGGACGTCTGCCACATGAGGTACTTGCCGTCGCCGGCGGAGCCGATGACCCCGTCCTCGCGGGCCCAGTCGCACACGCGACTATGCCCGTAGATGCCGACGCGTTCCCGGCCCAACACCTTGCAGGCGGCGCGGAAATACTCGACGGCGACGTTGTTCCACTGGTCGAGGGTGATGTCGAAGTCGACGGCGAAGAACACCGGGTACCCGGTGCGCTTGATCCGCTTCAGCTGTTCATCGGCGGCCTTGGCGTCGAGCTCGCCGCCGCGTGCGCCGCGCATGGCGTCGGGGTTGTCGGCCCCGCCGTACTGCCACACGAAAGCGGTGTCGAGCGCATTGGCCTTGTAGTCGGCGACCTCATCGGCGGTGGCGGGCTTGCCGCGCATCCACGGCTCGCGCGGCGGGCTGATGTATCGCACAGCGCCAACGTGGCCGGCGTCGCGGACCGCTTTGGCCGGGATGATCCCGGCGGAGAAATCGAGCACGGTACTGGTCACTCGTGCCCTCCTTTCGGGTTGCATGCGAAAGCCCCGCACCAGACGGTGCTGGGCTGGGGGTGGTGGGTGGGCGGCGAAAAGCCACTTCGCCGGGTCTTCGTGACGCCCCCCGGACCGGCCGGGAGGCCCCCACACCTCGAAATGCAGGTGCGGGCCGGTGGACTGGCCTTCATTGCCGACGACTCCGATTTGCTGGCCTGCTTTTACTTGGTCGCCGCGTTTGACGAGGATGCCGGGGTGGTGGACGTGGCCGAAAATGAAGTCCAGGCCGGCGGACTGTTGAGAGTCAATCCAAATCCACGATCCGAACCCGGAGACGGTGCCTTGCGCGCGGTCGCGGCCTTGGATGACGATTCCATCGGCGGGCGCGTAGATGGGGGTTCCTATCGGGGCGGCGAAGTCGATGCCGTTGTGGTGAGTGCCCCACCGTGGGCCGTAGCCGGATGACACGGTGTAGGTGCCTGGTTTCATCGGGTGGGTGACCACGGGGGTCCTTCCTATGTGGAAACCCCGCACCGGATGGTGCGGGGTTCGTGCGGTTAGGTACGGGGTTCGTGCGGGGAGTGCTTCCCGTGTGTGGCTAAGCGCTGCTGCGGAATCTGATCCAGACGGAGCCCGCACCACCGGCTGCGCCTGCGGTGGCCCCACCGAAGGTGCCACCGCGCCCACCGCCGCCACCGCCACCTGGTGACCAACCGGCCTGCCTGCGCCCACCGCCAGCACCACCGGGAAACTCCATCCCGAATCGGCTGACGTCTCCGGCGGCCTGTCCCGTGGCGTCACCGTAGGAGCTGCCACCGAGTCCACCTTGCGAGGAGACGGACGGCCCCAAGTCGAACCCGTAAGAAACCTTCGACTCAGCACCGGGGTTCCCTGCGTTGCCGGCAGATCCCCCGGCGCCTCCCTTCCCGACCCTGACCTGGAAGGAGTTGAGGAAGTCCCCCTCGGACTTCGTCAGAGCGATGGTTCCCGTTTGCCAGGTAGCGGCGCGGCCTCCTTGGCCGTCGCGGTTGAAGCGGCCGTCACCGCCGTGCCCGCCGCCGCCACCACCGATGGCGATCACGTCGACCGCGACAGCCCACCACGGAACCCGCGGGGTGAACCGAACCTGATTACCGCTGGCGGTGCCTCCTGTCGCACCGACGGTGAACAGGTACTCCTCGGTGCGGCCCTCCGGTGGGAAAATGCGTTCTGCACCGACGTAGACACCCAGGACTCGGCCCATCCGCGTCCCGTCGGGAAACGTGATCTGACGGACTTCGCGATCACCCACGTAAATCGACATCAGTCCGCCCCCACCACAAACGTGATCTGGTTGGAAGGCGTTGTTCCGCCCTCCGGCGGGGTCGACTGGACCACGACGGTGTAGTCGCCGACGACGCGGTTTGCGAGGGCAGTTTGGATCGCCGCGATCGCCTCCCCCTTGGTCTGCATCGCCGCAGCCAACTCGTGGATGGTGTCCAGATTCGACGGGGCCGAGCCGACGAGCTCCGCAATCTTCTCCGACGCCGCGATTTGTGCGGCAGCCGCCGCCGTCGTCGACGCCGCCCTCGCGGACTCAGACGCGGACGTCGCCGACTCCGAGGCCACCGACTCCGAAGCCGCCGCACGCGATGCCGCCTCCGCCGCACCATCCGCGTGCGCTGCGATGGACCCGACGGCTTCGGTCGCTGCCTGCGAAGCAGCGCTTGCCTCTCCCGCCGCCGTTGTCGCAGTCGATGCCGACTGGGCCGCGTCGGCGGCCGAAGCTTCTGCGGCATCGCGTGCCGTTTCGGCACGGTCGGCGTCGCCGGCGACGGCAGCGCGGACCGTGGCCGCACCGTTATCGACAACGGCCTGCACCCGGGACTGGGCCGACTGGGCCGTCGACGCGGCGGTCTCCGCGCGAGACGCGGCGTCAGCCGCGGTCGCCTCAGAGGTCGCGGCGCGGGCAGCATCTGCACCCGCATCAGAGGCGACACCGTCAAGGTACGCCTTCAGATCGCCCCCTTCGCTCAGGGAATTGCTCACCGATGTCGCCGACGCCGCCGCGGCTTTCGCTTCGTCGCGGGCGGAGACCGCCGCCAACTGGGCGGAGCCGGCCGTCGCCGCAGACGACGTCGCCGAGGCGGCCGCTTCCGTCGCGGTCTGCGCGGAGCCCGCTGCCTCATCGCGGGAGGCCTCGACGGCGGTCCTCGCTTCGGCGGTGGCGGTGATGTCGGTTTGCAGCTGCGTGCGTACCGCCGCCGCACCGTCGGCGACGACCGCGTCGACATGCGTCGCCGACGCTTCCGCACGGGAAGCACTGGACTCAGCCGCGGCCGCCGACCTGGCGGCCTCCGCCGACGCCGCCTGCGCCTGGCCAACGACAACCGGCGTGTATTCAACCTGAGCATCGATCAGCGTAAAAAGGTCGTGGGTGCCCGTTTCCGGCAAATGCAGCTCCCACCACTTATGCACACCCATGGCGTTGAGATCCACTCGGACCGGGCCCGGATCAAGCTCTGGAGACGTGAACCCGCCGCCGACAAGATTGAGCACGTGCCGCTCCTCCGTCACCATCTCCCCCGGCCCATCATGGGCCGGCCTGGTCGTCGTCGATGACACCGTGACGGTGCCCTGTGACGCTCGGCGTGCAATATCTCGAAAGAAGCCTGTCAAGATCGTCATGGCTCTACTTCCTCCTCCGGAGGCGTCTCCGGGATATACGAATCTTCGGCCCCGGTTCCACCAACATCGGTGCGACGGGAGATGTGCTGAACCTTCAGACGTGTGTTCGCCGGGCCGCCAAGCAGCTCGCGAGATCCATGGATCCAGCTGATTTCAACCTTGACCACATAGCCGGCTTCCGGGACGACGACTGACGAGACAATTACGTCGGTCTCACGTCGTGTGTTCCACTTGAATCCGACTTGCTCGGAAAACTGCGTTCCGTCCGGCGCGTAGACGCGGATTCGCCAGTCCACGCGTCCCGATCCGACGTTGAGGGCGTTCCCACCGATGGCAAGCTGCGCGTGCAAATCCCACAGGCCCTTGTCCTTCAGTCGGATCCCACCATCGTGAAGCTCACAGCCTCTCATCGGCCCGATCTGTTTGTTGAAGGGCATCGTTCCGTAGTTGGTCCCGAACTGGAGAAACCCTCCGACGGGATCCATGTACACGCTGCCGTAGTCGACCAGCGGGGACAGGAGGTCAAGGCGGGTGTTCAGGGCCAGTTGCCCGTCCTGGAAGGCCTGGGCGGCAACCTCGAATCCAGGACGGATTTTCCCCCGGAACAGGTCAGCGATTCCATCGAGGAGCCCGTCGATGAACCAGCCACGGGCATTTGTGACGGCGCCCTGCAGTTCGTCGCGAACCTTTCGTTTCGCGGCCTCATCGGCCTCGAACAGCTGCCGGATCTGCGCGTAGCTCAACGTCCCCGGAGGGACGACCGGATCAGACGGAGGCGTCGGAGTGCTCATGGTTCCTCCTCCCCCAGCAGCTTGCGCAGTTGTGCGCGCTGCTCGGCGGACAGCAGATTCAGGAGCGTCTTCGCGTCATCATCCGGCGCCTGCGCGACGTCGCTCGCCTCGACAGGCGGCACGCCCGGCGCCGGGCCTTTCACCCAGCGACCGGCACCAGCCTCAAGGATCGAGGCGCCGGGACGCGGTGGGATGTACCACTGCTGCTGCAACTCCGGATGAAATCGAAGACCGCAAGCCACCAAGTGATCAGCGATGAGCTTCATCTCTTCGAGACGAAGAAGCAGCGGAGCATCGAGGAGATGCCCGGGGTTGACCAGCGTCCACAAGACCTGATCACGCAGGTTGTTCATGTCGAGGTTCGATTGCAACGGAATGGGCATTACATCAGTCCTTGTCGTTGGAGATCCTTGGCGACACTTCCCGCGAGCTTGATCGCCCACTCGACCGGATCACGGCGGGGGAACTCGCCGATGGTCACGGCATAGTGATGCGGCTCATCGGCGGCCCAAGCAAGCGTCACCCGAGTGGCCTGGCCGGTCTCGATCCGGCCATCGCGGCTGAGCAATGACTCATGGCCGATCCGATCGCCGTAGTGCCAGTGCCCCTCCCCGCGACCACCGATGAGGAACGGGGCCCCGTCGCCGACGTCGAGGCTGTGCCCCGACTTCGCGTCCGTGGCCCGCCTCAGCGCGCGCAGCGCGACGAGCGACGCCACGGTGAACGCCTCGATGTTCCCGACGTCGGTGTCCTCCAGGTAATGGCCCCAGCCAAGCCGGCGGGTACGCAACACCAGATCCAGCGTCTGAAACGCCAGCGTTGTGTTCTCGTAGATCGGCTTGGCCGCGTCGTCAACGATCGTGCCAAAACCCGCGCCGCCCGGGATCGCCGCGCCCAGCAGGTTGAACACCACCTTCGTGACCGCGCTCATCGTTTCGTTGACGCCCGGCATCGATTGGCCGCCGACCGTGATCATTCCCACGGTCGGCGGCGAATACGACGCCCGGGCCGACCGCACCATCGACGCCGCGCCACTTGTCCGATACACGACGTACGGATCGCCCGGCGCGACGCCGAGCCATCGGGATACGTGGTACTGCGGGGTGTCGGGGCGGGCATCGACGAGGTTTCGGATTTCTTCGACTCCGCCGTCGGCGATTTCGAGGACGGTGCGGGTGAGTCCGCGGCCGAGGGTTCCTTCGGTGGCGGTTTCGCCGAACCAGCCGGACTTGTCGTGGAAGGTGACGATCATTTGGCCGTTGCGGGTGAGTCGGGCGCCGGGCCAGGGGTCGGGGTCTCCTTCGAACCATCGGTCGATGCGCATGTGGAGTTGGACGTCTTCGAGGATGGGTTGGGCGAGGTCGGCGAAGTAGTCCATTCTGGCGCCGAGGTAGCGGAGGGGCGTGGGGTCTTCGAGGTAGTTGATGGGGGCGACGAGGATGGGCCAGTCGCGCCAGTTCCATGCTGAGGCCCATGACTCGAAGCGGAGGGGGTCGTCGGGTAGGTGTCCACCGAAGATGGTGAAGTGGCGCAGCAGGTTGAGTTGGAGGGTCAGCGCCAGGAGGCTTTGGGCCTTCATGAACAGTTGGAAGACCTTCGGGGCCTGGAAGGCGCTGGGGAACATGGGGTTGGGGTAGACGGGGATGTGCTTGAGCTGTTCCCAGTCGTGGAGGAAGGTCAGGTGGACGGTGCGGTCGCCTTGTTCGTGCTGTTCGACGTCGAGGTCGGAGAGGGTTCCGCACCAGCGTTCGCCGTCCTTGTCGATGCGCAGGACGACGACGTCTTTGTCGCGGTTGTACCATTCGGCGGCCCACCGGGCGAGGGGGTCGGCTTCGGGCATGGAGATGGTGGCGCGGCCGACGTCGTTGACGACCCATTCGCAGTCGCCGGCGTATTCCCCGGCGATGCGGCCGGCGAGGTCGAGGCCGACGGTGCGTGCGTGCCAGAGGGTGGCCACGGGTGGGCGCAGGCGCTTGATTTCGCGGCGTCGGCGTTGCCGCATGCCTGATTCGTAGGCGGCGTCGAGGCGGTCGAGGGTGGTGGTGTCTACCACGGCTGCTCCCATCTCGGATAGACGCGGATTTGGGCGGCGGCGCCGGCGACTCCACCGAAGGTTCCGTAGTGCTCGGCGATGAGGTCGGCGATGGCTTGGCCGGTGAGGTTGGCGATGAGTCCGTCGCCGATGGTGGGCACCCACCAGGGCGTGGTGTCGCGGATCCAGGTGGCGATGCGGTTGCCGACGTCGGTGGGGGTCATCTGCATGAAGGCGGTGGCGCCGATTTCGTTGGCGAGGTCGTGGAGTCGGCGGGCGATCCATGCCTTCCACTCGTAGGGCAGGTTCCACGGCAGGGCCGGCAGCGGATCGACGGCGACCGGGAGCTGCATGCGGTAGGTCTCCGGCGGCAGGGGGTGCAGGAATGACTGGCCACGCATTGCGGCAAGGGGCGCGAGGGTCTGGTCAGAGGTCTCGACAGTCAGCTGGGCGGGGTCGGTGTCGACCAGAGCGTCGCGGCCGTATGGGAGGAAGTCGATGGGGATCATCCGTTCCTCTTCCCCTGGTTCGGTGCCGAGTTCGTGGTCGACGTCGGGGAGCAGCCACCCGGCCGGGGAGGTGAGTGACCAATAGGGCCACGCGGGCATGTTGCCGGGGTTGTCGATCGTCACCGAGCCCATCACCGTATGGCCGTCGAATTGCCACTCGGCGGTGATCGGGGCCGCGGACCGCCATCCCGGGATCGGTGCGATGAGCATGAAGTTGTAGCGCGCGGATTCTTCGGCGCCAGGGTCGACGTCGTTTGCCATCGCGCGGGCTTCGACCTCGCGGACGGTGAGCACCCGCTCCCCCGACCTGTCGGTGCGCACGACGAGCTCCGAGTCACGGTCCCGGTGCAGTGCGCGCCGGAATCGGTTGAGCTCGTCGGCCCACTCGTCGCCGAAGAAGTCGATGGACAGCGGGATCAGCGGCGCCCGGAGGATCGACCCGGCGTAGACGGAGCCGCCGCCGACACGTGCACGGTACGTGGAGTCGAACGGTGTGTCGTAGAACTCCTCCATCTCGCCGGCCATCGCCCGCACCGGGCGGCCCAGGGCCTCCGGTCCGTGCAGCGGCCACTCGGAACCGTCGCAGCCGCGCAGCCACAGCTCATACTCGGTGGTCATTCGATCACACTCCAATCAGACCGCGGTGCTCGCGCATCGCGAGTAGGCGGCCCTTCATGTAGGCGTCCTGGTCATCCCGGACGTGGAAATGGACATCGCCGTTGCCGTACCGGCCACGGCGGTCGGCCGCGGTGCCGCGGTTGGCCGGCTCCTGGGGCAGCTCCGGCATCAGCGGCATCTGCCACTGAGGCATGTGAGGCATCGCTGGCATGACGACGTCGGCCACGGAGTCGAGCATCGACGTCGGGATCGCCATCAGGTCACGGCCGAACTCCTCAGCGGCGTACTGGACGTTCCCCGCTACCTCACCGGCGTACCAACCGGCGAGCTCACCAGCCGGGCCTGCGGCCGCCGACACGACCGCGCCGGAACCCGGAACGATCGCGTTGGCCATGCCCGCAGCCGGGCCAGCCGCACCAGCGACGGCCGCCTTCGTCATCGACTCCGCCAACCCCGAAAGATCCGGCAGCTGGCTATAAACGAGGTCCTCGAAAGCCCGGGTCTGTTCCGGGCTGAGTACCCGCTCGGGCTCCAAGGTGTTCTTGAGCATGTGGCCCACACCGGTGGCGCGGCCACCACGGTCGTACCAGTTGTTGGCGCGCCAGAACTTCTCGGCTTCTACAGGATTTCCGTAGCGGTCCTCGATGTACTGAGCGCCGGCCTGCGTCTGCTTGTACGGATCCGGGGACTTGTCCGGCAGGTACTGCTGCAGCGTCCCACTTGATGGATTGAGCTGTGGCAAGCCCCACGCGCCTGAGCTCGGATTCTCCGCCAACGGGTTCCAGTTCGACTCGCGCGTGTAGATGAAGTCGATCCCCGCCCAGTTGGCGCCCGTGTCCCAGCCGCGCGGCCGCAGCGCAGCCTTCGCCGCCTCCTGCGGCGTCGCGTACGTCGCCGCCGCAGGATCCTCCACCGCAGTGGCGGCGCCATCGCCGACACCAGCCTCGGCCGGGGCGTCCGGTTCGGCGGTCTGGGCGATCGCTTCGTCCTGCTGCTCGATCTCCTGGGGCGTCGCGTCGTCTTCGACCTGCTGGTACCAGGTCTTGCCCGCCTTCATGATCGGAGGGAGCTGGTCGGGGATCCCAAGCACCGACAGCAAGCTGGCGACCTGCCCCGACACGAATGCCGACGCGAGGTTCCCGGCCAGCCCCGACCACGAGTCCGAACCGGTGCCGTAAAACGGCGAGTCCTTGTCATTCGACGCCGACTCCGCGGCCGCTGAAGCCTCGGGAGAAAGCGGTACTGCGCGGCCGTCGCCATCGGTCGTTGCCGTGATCCGCGTTCCGCCGTCGCCGTACTCCAGGGATTCCGACGACTCGGAGATCGACGGGCGGTTCGCGTACGGCGGCGAGAAGCGATCGTGCGCCAGGTACCAGTGCTCGGTGAACTGCGGATCGTTGGCGCCGTCACCCTTACCGATCGACGGGCCACCGACGTCGCCACCGGACTCGACGGGGATCCCGTCGAGCGACGCAGCCATGTGCGCGGAGTTGACGCCGACGATGAACGGACCGACGCGACCACGCTTGAAGCCCGGCCACTGCCCCTGCAGCATCGTGTGGGTCGTCCCCATCCGGCCCGAGGTGTCGGGGTCACGACCCTGGGCAGCCCAAGCGACACGACCGATGAAACCGGAGCAGTCGGCGGCCTCACGGCTGATACCGCCCCACTGGTAGCGGGCACCGATGTCGTGCGACGACTTCGCCTCGCGGAGCGCACGGTCCAGGCCCTCGCGGGACCCGATCGTGCCACCGGTCTCCAGACCGGTGAGTTCCGCAGCCTGCTCGGCGCGACGGTCGCCGCGGTTGAGTGCCTTGAGGAAGCTCCTGTGCTTGGCGGATTGCTTGGCGTTGACGACTTCCTCACCGGCGTCGACGCGGACGATGGGCACACCGGAGCGGTCGACGCCCATGAAGCCGTCGACGACGTTCGTTCCCGGCCCGGTGGTGGGCAGCGATCCCCCACTGGTCAGGTCACGGATCGAGCCACCCGCCGCGAGTGCACCGATGGTGCCGCCGACGGCAGCACCGCCGGAGGAGAAGACGTCGCGGATGGATCGGACGACGTTCAACCTGATGTTCAACGCGAAGTTGTTGAAGTCGTCGATCAGGCGCTGCAGCCACGAGCGGGATTCGGTCACACCGTCACGCAGCGGCTGGTTGTGCAGGTCGGCGACCGGGGTCGGCCGCTCGCCGTCGAGCAGGTTCAACGTGCCATGCGCCGCTGCCGCGTTGCCGTCGAGCGGCCCGGTGAACAGGTCGGACACCGGCACCGGGCGGCGCCCATCGACGCCATCCAGGGTGGCATGCGCGGCGGCGGCGTTGGTGCCGAGCAGCATGTTGTCCAGGTCGGACGTCGGTACCGCGTGCCGCCCATCGACGCCGTCGAGCACGGTGTGCGCGGCCACGGCATTCCAGGTCAGTTCAGTGGCGTCCAGGCCAGCGGACGCGGAGGCGAACCGGAAGTCGAAAACATCGAGCTGCCCGTTGGCGTCGTCGATGCCCTGGTTGAAGGCGATCGGATCGACGTCGAGCCCCGGCGACGCGGTGGTGTCGTCGACGTCGCTGAGCTGACGGGCGATGTCGTCGAGAGCCGCCTGGGCGCCGGCGACGTCGCTTTCGACGGCCACCCGAGACGGCGGGCGGGAGTCGAGCTTCGACGCCTCGGCGAGAATGTCGGCGAGCTTCCGGCGCGCGTCATGGTCGATGGCGTCGATGCGGATCTGGCCGGTCTCACCATTGATGATGGTGAATTCCACGCCGATGTCTCGCAGCTTCTGGATGGCTTCGTCGCCACCTTCGAGGGTGATCTCCTTCGAGATCAGCCCCGTGCCCATGGTGTCGATCTTCTCCTGCAGATGCACCAGGTCGGCCAGCGCCGCGTCGGATTCGACCTTCGCGAGGATCTGCAGCTGGTCGGGCGTCATCTGCATGTGACGCGCCAGACGGTCGACCTCCTCGGCGGACCACCCGGCGGCCGCGCCGAGCGCGTCAAGCGTCGGCCTGGCCTGGTCGTACACCTGCTGCGCGTCGTGGCCGGAGACGACGGCCTCGCGCATGGAGCGGGCCAGGCCGTCGACGGCCTCCCACGCTGCACGGGACGACGCGCCGGCCATGGTGTCGATGCTGCCGTTGGCGTTGAGCACGGCACCGGCGAATTCGTCGGCGCCGCCCGCGGCTCCGGTGAGCTTGTCGGCGAGTGCGTCGATCTCGTTGCCCAGCGCCGCCCCAGCCTCGGCCATGTCGGGCGCGGAGCCGCGCATGCGCTGGATGGCACGCCAGAAGTTGTCCACCCTCGACTCGGCGGTGCCGGCCTTGTTGGCGATGTCCTCGATGGCTGCGGACACCTCAGCCGACGCGGGCGACACGCGGCGGGCCTCGTCGGTGAGTTGCTGGATCTTGTCGCGGACCTTCTCCAGCTCCTCGGCCGCCATCTGGCCGGACTCGCCGGAGCCCTTGAGTCCCTGGATCAGCTCGGAGTAGGCGGTGCCACCCTCAGCGACGATCTCATAGACCCGCTCCATGGTCAGGCCATGGTCGTCCATGTACTTGGTCAGCGAGTCGTAGCCACGCTCGATGTCGGTGAGCTGGGCCTTGTGCGCCTCCCACTCATCGTTTTGCATGGAGAAGAAGCCGCCAGCCTTGAGCCCCAGCTCGCCGAACATGCTGCCCATGCGCTCGCCGGTCGAAATGTACTCGACCATCGACGCCTCAGCGAGCTTGGTCGCGGCGGCAAGCCCTGCCTCGCCGATCTCGCCGGTAGTGCCAGCCACCTCTCGGGACAGCTGCTTCTGCGCCTCGGCGGCGGTGACCGCAGCGGCGGCCATGTCCTTGGCAGCCTGCTTCGCCTCGCCGTACGCCGTGGTGATGGCGCCGACGGCGAGACCCGCGCCGATCATCGCGACCCCCCACGGGCCACCGAGCATGTTCATCAGCCCCGTACCGGCAGCCTTCATGCCGTCGAACGCTGCGGTGACGGATCCCTTGAGCCCGCCGACGGCGGTGGCGATGCCACGGGTGGCGGTGGTGGCGGCGGCGACGGTGCCGTGCCACGCCTGCGCACCCATGCGGTCGATAGTCGTGAAAGCGTCGGTGCTGGCCAGAGCCTGCAGCTTCGCCTGTTGTGCTGCGGCGCGGTGCGCGTCACCAAAGGCGGTGACGCGTTGGCGGGCCTGGTCGGCACCGGCGGCAATGGCAGCCATGCCGGTGCGGCCGTTGTCGCCCAGCACCTTCGCGGCCACACCCAGCTTGGTCATCTCGGGGTGCGCGGCGGTGAAGCGCTTGACGTCGGCGCCGGAGGCGACGGCAGCCTGGCCGAAGTCAGTGATACCGTCAGCGGCCTTCTTGACGTGCCCGGTGGTGGTCTTGAACCACGAGGCGATCGTGCTGCCCTTGGTGAGCGCCACCAGGGCCGCGCCGGCCGCGAGCGCCGCCGCCTCAGACGACTCCAGCACTCCGGCAAGTACGTTCAACGCTGGAACCAGCGTCGCATCAGCGACTGCGGCGGCGCCGCTGAGCAGAGACAAGAGGGTCTGCCACGTGGCCACGGAAATCGCACCGCCGACCTTGAGCAGCTCTGCCGCGATCGTACCGATCGAGGGCGCCAACGACAGTGCAGTGTCAAGCAGTAGCGAGAACGTCGCCGTCGTGTTGGACAGCACTGGCCCCAGCGACGTCGCCTCCGCACGCAAATCACGCACGAAACCAACCCCCGAACCCGCGGCCGGGCCCAGCCAATCCCGCAGCGCCTGCGCAGCCGGGCCGACGCGGTCCGTGAGGTTGTCGATGACGCCGGTGAAACCGACGACGCCGTCGCGGGCGTCGTCGAAGAACGGCTTCATCGCGGCGGCGCCGAGCCGGCCGAGCGCGGCGCCCGCGTTGTCCATCGCCCCGGTGAACGTCTGGCCGGCAGCCAAAGCGGCGCCGCCCATCCCGGATTCGATCGCGTTGCGGAGCTCATCGAACCCGATCTGCCCGGCGGCCGCCATCTTCGTGATCTCGGCCGCTGTGACACCCATTTCCTGTGCAAGAAGCTGGATGATCGGGATACCGGCGTCGCCGAGCTGGGCGAGCACATCGCCCTGGAGCTTCCCCGAGGCAGCGACCTTGTTGAAGATCGATGCCATCGACCCCAGGTCGGTGCCTGCGATAGCTGCGGCATCACCCATGAGTGTCAGCGTGCGCTGCAGATCCTCGCCGGGCTTTACTCCGGACGCGACGGCCGCCGCAGCCGCCGCAGCGGCATCGCCAAGGCCGAAGGCCGTGCCCTTCACGGCCGCCAGCGCATCGCCCATGATGGACGCAACACCGCCGGCTGTGTGCCCCAACCCCGACAGCTTCGCCTCCGCGGAGTCGATGGCCGTCAACCGCTGGAACCCCTTGGTCATCGCGGCGCCGAGAACACCCGCGACAGCGGCGCCGGTGGCCACCGCACCGGTCTTGAGCGTCTTGCCGATCCCGGCAGACAGCTTCGAACCGATCCCAGCGCCATCCTTCTCCGCATGCCTGGCTGCGCCTCCCAGCGCCGACCGCACGCCCGGCGCGATCTTGGAGGTTTCGGGGACGATGGGGACGTAGACGACGGCGAGTTCCTCGGCCATGGGGACCTCCTCGGGTTATTCGCGCGGGCCGTCTGCGGGGACGGCGATTTTGCGCCTTGCGGCGATTTCTGCGCGGATGCGGGCGAATGCTTCGGGGGTTGCTTCGACCATGCGGTCGGTGGCTTCCTCGTCGGCGGGTTCTGGTTCGGGTGGGTAGATCTCCTGCCAGATGGGCGGGGGCGGCGGGGCGTTGCGGTCTGCGGTGCGTTGCCAGTTTGCGGCGCGGGTGGCGTCGGCGATGGCGGTCATGACTCGCATTTCCGGGGAGAGCAGTCGTGTGCCGGGGTTGCGATGTTCGGTGACGTAGGAGCCGTATCTGGTGGAGGTCAGGAGGGTGCGGACTTCGATCCAGGACAGGGCGGTTGTGCCCATGTCGTGGATGGAGCGGCCGAGCTCGAGGAGGTCGAGGGTCAGCGCGGTCCGTAGTTCAGGGTCGGCCTCCAGTGCTGCTAGGAGGCCTCGGATTCCCCCAGGTCGATTTTCGATTCGGAGCGCCAGATTTCCCAGAGTTGGTCGCGTTCGCCGATCGTGAGTTTCTTGAGTTCATCGGCGTCGGGGAGGTCGAGGTTGTCGAGCCACCAGTCGATGAGCATCTCCGCTTCCTTGCGGCCTTCGGCGAGTTTTCCGGTTTCGGGGTCGATGGCGGAGGCGAGGTGTTCCTGAAAGTCTTCGATGAGTTGCTCGGGCTGGAACTCCCAGCGCTTGGCGGTGAAGACGAGGGGCTTTTTGCGTCCTTCGACGGGGACCTCGATGGTGACCATGACGCGCGGGTCGTGGGCGGGGATGAGCTGGCGGGTGGCCATGGGGTTCCTCCTGGTCAAGTTTGTGGCCGCCCCTGCTGTCGCGGGTGGCGTCGGCAGGGGCGGGCGTGGTGGGGAGCGGCGGGTTAGGAGCCGGATTCGGATTCGGCGGTGGTGGCCTTGATGTGGAGGGGCAGGGTCTTGCGGGCGGTGATGCCGTTCTCGTCGGAGACGTTGACGGTGATCTGCTGGTCGCCGGAGGAGGTCGGGGTGCCCGACAGGTGTCCGTCGGCGGACAGGGTCAGTCCGGCGGGGAGATCTCCGACGGCGGTCCAGGAGTACGGGGCGGTGCCTCCGGTGGCTCGGAGCTGGTAGCCGTATTCGGTGCCTTCGGTGGCGTCGGGGAGCATGCCGGTTGCGACGCCGAGGGCGATGGCGCCGTCGGTGTAGGCGTAGTAGTCGCGCATGAAGTCGCCGTCGATGCGGGGGCCGGCGAAGCACTTGATGGTGACCTCGTACTGGATGATCTCCGTGGAGGTGTTGACGACGTCGCCGACGGTGATGACCTGTCCGACTTCGACGAGGGAGCGCTTGAGGCCCTGGTCGATGAGGAAGTCGAAGACGAAGGTGCAGCGGGGCATCTTCGCCTTGTTGTGGCGGACGGTGACGTGGCCGGTGTTGGAGTCGACGATGACGTTGTCGTCGCCGACGACGGTGCGCAGGACTTCGGCGTTCTGGGACTCCATCAGGGTCAGGACGATGGTGTTGTCGACGGAGGTCTGGAGGGTGTAGACGACGTCACCGCCGAGTCCCTTGCGGTCGTCGGTCTCGCGGTTGGTGGCGTGGGTGACGCCGGACTCGGCGACGATGCCGAGGTCCACGAGGGTGCCTTCCAGTTCGTCGACGGCGGTTTCGGGCAGGTTTTCGACGCGGCGGGTGGAGCGGAACGCGGTGCCGGAGCGGCCGGCGTCGATGGACGTGATGAGACCGGTATCGGCCATGATTGCCTCCTATGGCATGAGAAGAGCCCCTGCCAGTGGGCGGGGCTTTGTGTGGTTCAGGTGGTCAGGCCGGGCGCAGTTTGGAGATGCGCAGGCGGCCGAGGATCTGCCATCGGGCAAGATCCGTGCGGTCGGGGTCGGGGAAGCTCATGACGGATTCCTCTTCCCAGCCGCGCAGGCGGTGGCCTGCGGCGGTGCGGGTGCCGGGCCACTCTCCCTCGAGCAGTGCGAGGGCGAGTTGTCCGGTGAGCTTCTCGGCGGTTGGGCCGTCGGCGGCGTAGATCTGGATAGCGAATCGGGGGGCGGAGGTGACGCGGTTTTCGTCCTTGCCTCCGACGCGCTCAATTCGGATCCGCGGGACCGTCACTTCGCGCGGCAGCTGCGTGGAGACGGGGATGCCGTCTGCGAGCCCCAACAGCAGCTGGCGGAGCGCGGTGGTGGGCTGAGGGTCATCGAGCCGCATCGATGCTCCTGGCCAGCGTGTTGTTCTTGGCGTTGTCGCGCTGGGCTTTGTACGTCGCGGTGATCACCGAGGCTCGCGGGCGGGTGGCCCCAGCGTACGCGCCAGTTTCGTAGCCGTCGCCGGCGGCCGCCGCGATCTTCGCGGCAGCCTTGTTGATGACGCCGACGACGGTGGGGTCGAAGCGAATGGCCTTGAAAGCGGCCATGTTCCACTTGATCTTCATCCGATGCTCCTTCCCAGCTTGATGACGTCGAGTCCGGGTGCCCAGCCGAACGGTCCGTGGTCGAAGTTCGACCGGCCGATGGCCTTGTACCGGGTGCCATCGACCTCAACGTGATCACCGACCACGATGTGACCGGCGTCGGCGAAGAGGTCCAGGGCGTACTCGTAATGAGCGGGGGCGGTGAACGCCGACTTGTCGACGTCCGAGGGTTCCGCCCACCCCGCGGCTGCCACCTCTTCGGTGACCTCTTCGGTGGTGGTTTCATCGCCATGGTCATTGATGACCGTGGTGCCCGGCCGGATTTTCGTAACGGTGTAGAGAAGCGCGAACTTTGGGCCTACCATCCGCAGGCCTCCATGCTCCGGGCCCCATTGGCCCCGGCGTCATCGAGCGCGGATTCGAGCATTGCCCGCTCCTGCCCCGTGATGAACAGCGCTCCGTTGGGGTTGCTGTACGACTGGGAGTAGGAGAACGAACCGGCCGTTGCCTGCTGTTGCGACAAGCCCTCGGATCCGTCAGCGAGCAATGCCCGCTTGACCATCGCTGCGGATACCACTCGCAGGACGTCTGCCAGCTGCGGTGGCGGATTCTCGGGAATCGCCGGGAACGTCGCTCGAAGCCACACTGCGGCGTCGGAGAGCAATGCCTCGACGGTGCCGTCCTCCAGGTCGGCCGGGAATCCCCGCCACCGCGTGCGCACGTCCTGGACGGTGGCGAACATTGCTACGCCCCGAGGTTGGTGAGCTTGACCATGGCCATCGGGTCGGTGACGCCGAAGGCGACGGTGGCCCACGTCTGAGACCAGGTCGTCTGGGTCGAAGCGTCTCGCCACGTCTCGGTGGAGATCGGGGATTCGACGCCCATGACGCCGACCATGCCGGACTGCAGCACCAGGCCCTCGCCGGCGGGCTGGGCGGTGGTGGTGTGCAGGGTGAGGCCGAAGGTGGACAGCATCTCCTGGTAGTTGGCGACGCCGAAGATGAGCTTGAGGTTCTTCGCGTCGGTCGGGTTCAGGACGAGGACGTCCGGGTTGTAGCCGAGTTCGGTCTCCTGAATCTTCAGCTGCGCGTCGAGCAGGTTGTTGATCAGCTCGCCCTCGCCGGTCTTGGCGGTCTTGGCCGATGCCTGGACGCCGGCGGCCGCCGCCCAGCCGCCGGACGCGACCGTCAGTGCCTTGTCGTCGAGCGCTTCCAGAGCGTCGGAGAGCGCCTTGATGCCACGTTCGTCGAGGTCCTTGACCATGGTGTTGGCCACCTGGGAAACCTTTCGCTGCAGCAGCATCGCATCGTTGCGGACGCGGGCCTCGTCGGTGATGCCGAACTTGCCACCCGTCTTCTGCACGCGAACGACAACGGGCTCACCGTCCGGGGTGTGCAGCACCGGGAACTCCGCGCCCGGCGCGATCACACCGGGCTTGTCGGTTGCGGTGGGTTCATTCTTGACGAGCTGGTCGAACAGCAGGGCACCACCGGAGGTGGTGACGTTGCCGAAGATGGTCTGGGTGAGCAGGTCGCGCTCGACGAGGCGGGCCGCGTAGTTGTCGATGCGGGTGGGCTCGTTGAGCATCATGTCGATGGTGATTGCGCCGTCCCGGACTTCGGGGGCGCCGAGCGGGAACATCGGGTCTCGTGCCATTGTGGTTGGCTCCTTACTTCAGCGCCACGGTGACGACACCGTTGGCGGCCTTGGTCAGTGCGATGCCGACGACGGGGCCGGCGGCGGTCTTGGCGGCCTTACCGGCCGCGGCGGTGGATACGGCGTCACCAGCGGCGATGGTGCCGGAGGCAGCGAGCTCGTAGATGCCGATGCGGTAGATGGTGACGTAAGCGTCGGCGGGGCAGTCGTGGGCGGCGACGCCGAGTGCGATGACGTCGGCACCGGCAGGCTTGACGACGGGGTTTCGGCCGTCCATGCCCGCCGAGACAACGACGAAGGTGCCCTTGGTGAGCGCTTCGGCTGCCTTGGCGGTGATGTTCGTCGCCGGGGTGAAGTGAATGGGCGTGGCCATGTCTTCCTCCTTCAACGGGAAGCGGGGTTGGTTTGGTGTTGGGCCCTAGACGGGCCAGCTGGGCGGGAACGCGTTATCCGGGGCCTCATCCGACCTGGGGCGGGGGCCGCCGAGCTGCTCGACGGGGACGTTCGACGGCGGCGCCTGAATCTGCTGCTTCTGCAGCTCGGCTAAGCGGCGCGCACGGTCCTCAATGTCCTCCGGGCTCCCTGAACCCAGGAAGTCGAGGTTCTCCTCGGCGATGCCGTACTTGGCGGCCAGGCGAAGCCGGGTGTTCTCCGCGGCGGTGTCGGCGAGCTTGGCCTCGAGCTCGGCTCGCTGCTCCTGCTGCCGCTGGAGTTCGGACTTCTCCGCGTCCTGCTTCTCGCGCCACGCCTCGGCGTCGGCGCGCAGTTCATTGCGTTGCCGTCGCATGGTCGCGGCCTCGTCGCGCAGCTTGCGGATTTCGTCCATGTAGGACTCCGGGGTGCGTTCCTCGGGTGCCTTCTCGGCCCCCGGGGCCTCGTTGGCTGCCACCTCGTTGGTGGACTCGGTGGCGGTGGTTTCCTCCGACATGATGATCCCTCCAGGGCGATCGTTCAGTTTTCGGGCATAAGAAAACCCCGCCACCACGGGTGTGGTGCGGGGCAGTGCCATGGCGGGGACTCGTACCCCGCGGCTGTGGCTTCTACATGGCTACTTCTTGGTCAAGTCTTGATAGCGGTGTCGCACGTCGTTTCCTTCGCCAACCCCGCGGATCTCGGAGACCACCTCGACTACGTCATCGAAACCATCTTTCGAGATGATTGCTCCTGCCTCGAGGAGATCTTCGAGAATGTCCCACAAAGCTAGATCCGGGTTTCCGTAGAACAGATCATGTTCGTAGTCGTCGCGATTGAGGCCGTGATTCTCGATAAGCTGCTGTGCAAGCTCGTCTCCGCGGCGGAGAGCTCTATTCAGCTGGTCCGGGTCGGTCATAGTTGCTCAGCCTCTCTGAATGGGGTTTTTCCAACGGCACTCTTTCTCCTCTAGCATACCCCTCGACGCCGTCTCCGAACATGGGGTATGCCGAGTGAACCGTTGATTTTCCTTCCTTGCGTTTCCAGGCGACTTCTACATACACGCCGTCCACTTCTCTAACTGCGTATCGCTTGTCACCATTTTCTCGAACGAACTGTGGGTCTTCCATCGTTGCCACGATGGCATCGGAAATATCCTGATCTGACCACGATGCTGGAAAAACGTTCCGGATTTCCTCACGGAGTCATGAGAGTGGCCGATTCTTGGCGTCGTGGACGTAATTGGACCATTTCCGCGTCGCCATCCCCAGATGGAGTGTTTCGCCATATCTTCTGTCGGTGGAAGCGGTTCGTTACGGAAGTACGGGGCCGTACGCATCAACGCCCGGTCGCGCCGGGGGGGCCCGAAGCGTGACATCCGGTATCCCCGACTCATAGTGCAGCCGCCAGGCCTCCCACATGTCGGAGCCGCTGAGGTCCTCGGTCGCCGTACCCCATTGCTCCTGAAGCCGCTCGTACTCCTTCTGCCCCGGCCACGGCTGGCCCTCCACCACCAGCACCGCAATACAGTCGCAACCGTCGTGATACCGGCGTCCATCGGCCCGGCGCGTGACCGTGTCTTCGGAGTAGACGGGGCCGCGGGAGGCGAGCATGGCGCAAAACGCGCAGTTTTCCTTACCGGAGAGAACGCGGGCGTAGCCGATGCGCTTGCCAACCGGTCGCTTGAGTGCCGCATCGCGGACCCTGCCGAGCTTGGCGGTGTCGGACACAGCGTCGCGGCCGGCCTTGCGGGCGTGGCGCAGCAGTGTCGACGACACCCGGGCGATGACCTTTTCCATCGCACCCGGGTGGTCTGGGAAGACGTAGGCCGGCACCGACTGGGTGATCAGGGCGCGGGTGACGTCGTCGACGAGCTCCAACTCGATGTTGCTCGGCTTTTCTCCCATGCCGATGGCGCGGATCACCGCGTCGTGCGTGGCGTGGGGCGGGTAGTTGCGCTGCTTCGCCGGCGCGACCTCCAGGCCGAGAGCGCGCATGTCGTTGCCCATCTGAGTGACTTCGTGGCGGTAGTAGTCGCCGCGGTACTTCTCAACGACGGGGTGCAGCCGCCGAGCCAGGGCGTCGGCGCTATCGGTGTCGGTGGGGATGCCATGGTCGGTCACGATGGCTGTGATCTCGCGGCGCATGCGCTTCTCGCGATTGTCCACGCGGGCACCCCCTCACAGTCATCGGCGGCACGCACGTGCCGCTGGGTCATCCTGAGGCCACAGTGGGTTCCTCGTCGTCGGGGTCGAACAGGCCAGTCGCAAGGGACGGCATGGTAGCGGTGCGGGCGCGGGCGCGCTCGACACGCTCGCGCGTCCATCCGGGGATGTCCGCCCACAGCTCGTCCTGGGGCACGCCGAGTAGCGAGGCGAGCTTTCCGAGGCCATCGACGGTCTGGGCGAACGACCTGCTGGAGGTCTCCGCCCACTTGACCTCCGCGCCGAAGTCCGCAGCACCGTCGCTGTCGCCGGTGATGTGCGCGCATAGGCGCAGTAGCTGTTCGTGGGATTCGCCCAGCGAGGTTTGGATCTCGGAGGCCTTCCGGTCTTTCGACGTCTCCAACGCGGCGAGGCCATCGGCGGAAATGTTGCTGATCGCGTTGGCGCCCAGCGACTGGGCCGGCACCTGCGCCGTGGCCGCCAAGTCACGGACCGTGGCTTGCCGGGCCTCGGTGTACTGCGACAAATCCGTGGAGTCGAACTGGCCGACCTTCACGTCCTTGTTGCCGAAAAACCACGTGTCGGAGGCAGATTGTCGCATCGCGTCCTGCTCCGTCTTCGGCATCCAGCCGAGGACGTAGCGCTGCTTGAACGCGCTCCAGTACTGGGCGACACCCTGTTGGTAGTTCGTGGTGTCGATGCGATCAGACAAGGCAAGCAGGTGCTCGATGATGCCTCGAGTTTCCTCGCCATCGGCCATCATCCGGTCCTGGTACCGCACGATGGGCGTAACGCCCACGCCGTGAGGGCGGGCCTCGAGGTACGGCAGGTTGGCGTCGGTGAGGTAGTGCGAGGAACCCCACTCGAGCGGATCACCGGGTACGTGCTCGGCGCCGAAGTAGTAGACGTCGTTCTCGTCGTACAAGCGGATATGGCGGCCCTGGATGGCCAGGGCGATGATCGGGAATTCCTCGCTGCTGGGGCTCCCTTCCCCGGGCCACGCGAACGGTTCGCCGTAGAAGGCGACCATGCGCCGAGGGGAATGGACGCCGATACGTGCCGCCCCGCCGGCGGCGGGCAGGACGGAAGCGTAGGCGGTGCCGTATTCCAGGGCCGCGCGGTGCAGCCCGGTCTGTCGGGCGTTCATGCGGTTGGTCTGCCACCACTGCCACGCCGGTGCCTGCTTCGCCCCGGAAGAAAAGAAGTTGTCCACCTTCAGGCTCTGCCCGTAGGTGTCGAGCACGAGCCCCAGGAACGGGGTCTGGGACATCTTGGCGATCTTGAGGTGCCGGTGGAAATTCTTGCCCTGCTGCACGTCCATGCGACGGGCGGCTTCGGCGTCCGACCATGGGCGCACCGCGCGGTCGATCGTGTCGTAGCGCCGCCGCTGGGCGGCGTGCTCGATGAGCAGGGCCCGAACGGCCTCGCGGGCCTGTCCCTCATTCATGCGTGACGCACCTCCTTAGATGAACATCGCTTCGTCGTTGACCGGGGCTGCATTGACCGCCGGGTCATCCTTGGCCAGCCGGTAGACCATGCGCGCGCCGATCATGCAGACCGCCGCGTCGATCTTCCTGCTGGACTTCTTCGATTCCTTGCGGACGCTCTCGCCGTACCGGCCGAGGTAGCGGTGCGCGTTGCGGACGTGCTCCACGAGACGCGGATCACCGTCGTGGGTGAACGTGTGCTGCCTGATCTCGGCGGCAGCGAGTTCGCAGGCCTGGGTAAACAGGAAGTCCTTGCCGCGCATGTCCCAGGCGATCGGCTCCGGGTGGCGAGCCTTCGGCGACGCCCACAGCCGCAGGCCGTCGCCGTACCGCGCCGGCCAGTCGACTTTGACGAAGCTCTCCCACTCGCGGACATCGGCGAAGAACGCCACGACGTCGAACCGATCGAACACGCGGGCAACACCCGCATCAACCGCCTCCACATCAACGTTGCCGCCCTCTGGCGGCGCCCACACCCCGACCGTGAACACGTGCCCATCTTCGAGGCAGCAGCCCACGAGGGCGGTGTGGTCGTTGGACAGCGAGCCGTCGAAGAACAGCACGACACGCTCACCTTCGACCAGCCTGCGGTCCGGGGCGGCCATCTGCGCCCAGTCCTTCGGGTCGGCCCACGCATCCATCGAGGCGGTGGGCCAATTCAGGTACTTGCGCTTCGAATCATCCGGGCGGGCCTTCGGATGCCAGATGCGGGTGATCATCCAGTCGATATCCGCCCACGGACAATCCGCGTACACGAACTCCAGCCCGGCGCGCAGGCTGGCTTCGTCGACCATGTCGGTGTCCGGTGGTGCCTGCCGGCAGTCGTAGAGGATCTTGAGCTCGTTCTTGGTCAGGCCGTCTTCCTGCATGCACCAGGAGTCGAATGTTTCCTCACCGGCGCTTCCGGAGCCAGGGGTCCAGGCGTTGAGGGTCTCCAGCATTCGGGAGCCGGACTTGGCCAGGTTGTCGAGCAGCGTGCGGTGCAGCTCGGTGCCTCCGTTTCCGTTGGTCCAGTGCTCGAGCTCGTCACCGATGACGAAGCTGGCTTCCGCGCCTTCGGCTGTTGCCGACGACGAGGTGATGACTTCGAGCTTGCCGGCGGGTTCGACGTTGATTTGCGTTTTGCCGACGTCGAGGCCGTAGTCGGTGTGGAGCTGCGGCGCAGCCTTCTTGGATGCCATGGCGCGGATCATGCGCATGGTGTTCTCGGTCTGGTCGAGGGAGACGGCGGCGATCTGCACCCACGGCATGTGGACCCGCTTGCCGATGCAGCCACCGAGCACGTCCGGATTGAAGTGGCTGAACCGGACGGGCGCCAGGAGCTCGATCAGCGCCAGTACGGCGGCGAACGGGCTCTTCCCCGAGCCCTTCGCCAGCCTGCGGGCGGCGTGGTAGTACAGCCAGCGGCCGTTTTCGTCGACGGCGTAGAACCAGAGGATGAAGCGGGCCTGCTCGCGAGTGAACTGCCAGCGCTTGCCGGCGCGGATGCCGTTGGGGTGGCGCAGGTACTTCGCGGCCCAGGCCAGGGCCTCCCAGCCCAGCGTCAGCGTCGGTAGCCCTTCGGGCAGGGTCTCCAGGCGTTCGGCGGCGGCGACCATGGTCGTCATCACCTCCGCGTGGCGGGCGGATCAGCCGGCCAGGTCGTTCTTGTACTTCTCGAGCATCGAGACCGTCGCGGCGCCATCGGCGTCGTCGACGCCGGGGCGCTGGAGTTCCACGCGGATTCGCCGGCGTGCCCCCTCCGAGGTCATGAGGTTGTCCATCATCGACAGCACCAGGCCGATGGTCGCCGCGCGCGGCTTCTCCATCGTCATCTCCGCGGTGAGCAGATCAGCGGCCAGCTGCGCGTACGCCCAGTCGGACGGCTCGTAGAACACGGCTTGTCCGGAGTGCTTGAGTGCACGGAACCAGCGCTTCGCCGCCGGATGCCACGACCGATCCTCCGCCGGGGGCTTCACCGTCCCGGAGCCAGCGGCCCGCAGTGGGGTCGGCCCGTCGTCCTTGTTTCGACGCCGACGCTGATCGGAGCGCTTCGGGATAGGTCCTGGCATGGGGCGCCTCCTCGACAGTCATTACGCCGCGGCGGCCGCCCTCCTTCGGGCAGCGCCTCGGCGCTGGGGAATGTGGCCAGCTGCGTGCTGGCGATGGATCTCGGCGATGGCCGGCGACAGTGCGACGAGCACACCTTGTCGATGGACGTTGCCGGTGACGCGGATGAATCGGGACTTGGAGTAGTACTCGGCGCGGCCGAGGTTGCGGCCCGGTCCCTCGGGAAGCAGGCCGAAGATGTGCAGGCCCCGGCCGCTGACCGAGCGTTCGACGAACGCGTCGGGCACCGTTGCGAGGATCGACCGGGCCCACGGCTCTACCCGGCCGTCGGCGCCCACGCAGCCGTCGAGGTCGATGCAGGCGAAGCCCGCGCCGAGCATGAAGCCGTTCGGCCCTTCTGCGACGTCGGCGCGCGGGCCCCAAGTCGACGGGTCAGTCGAGGACGCTGCGCGGCCGTCAGCGGTCATGGGGCGCTTGCCGTCGGCGGCCACCCACCGGTCGGCCGCGACCATCTCAGGGGGCAGCTGGCGGCGCTTGCGGGCCCGGTATCCGGCTTGGCGGCACGGCGAGGAGCAGTACTTCGGCGGCCGCCCGGCGCGCTGGATCGGCAGGGTCTCTCCGCAGGTCTCGCATGTGCTCCTCATGCTTTCCATCGTACTCGTGATTCGTTACGAAAGGAACCCCTGACCTGCATGAATGATCTTCATTGAGGCCTGTTCCGCACAGGCCCCGTAGAGGCGTCAGAAGCGACCGAAACGGGTTCAACGTTGCCGCAGGTCACGGCATCGCACCAGCGCCCCTCACAGGCCGAAATACGTACTGACCTGCAAAAACTTCTAACCCGTACCGTTTTTGAGAACCAATGCCCTCCGCCCCGGCCTGGGATCGGAGCGAGGGTCCTCCCCCACCCCTCAGCCGGCGCGGAGTCCGGGGTGGCGCGGGGTCGGCCGGTGGGTGCGGCGTCGGCGGGCGCGGGTTGCTTCGGCCTGGGTCTTGATCTTGTGGCAGGCCGGGCACACGGCTTGTCCGTTGGTCATCTCGTCGTCGCCGCCTTCGCAGACCGGGATGATGTGGTCGGCGTCGGTGGCCGCGCCGGTGCAGCCGCGGTAGGCCAGCTGGCACTGGTGCCGGTCCCGGAGGAGGATCGCCAGTCGGACGGCCTCCGGGAATCCGCGCGACCGGGGGCCGCGGGAGTTGGATTGCCAGCCAGCCATCGACACTCCTCTCGCTGTGGTCATGCCGATGACCTGCTGTTTAATGACGAACGTCGCGTGACTGTTTCCGGGTTCACGCGACGATTAAGCGCAGCGTAGCACACGAGGTGGAAACCGCAGGTCGGAGTGCCGCACCGTGTCGTGTCTCTCTTCGGTTTCCGGAGCCTCTGAAGCCTGGCCGCAGCGCCACGCATTCCTGCCTTGTTCGGCCACCGCGCAACGTCTGGCTGGCCACGCCGTGCGTGACTGATCACGCCAGCTACTGCCAGGTGTGTGGCCAGCCGTCGGCCACGGCATGAGCGGACGGCACCGTCGGTCATGACGTCTCCTCATCGAGCTGCAGTCGCCAGCGCCGCGCGTAGTCGAGTACCTCGGCCAGCGAGTAGAGATACGTGCCGCCTTCCTGCAGGTGTGCGACCACGTGACCTTCGCGGGCCCACTTTCGGATGGTCGTGCGACTCACCGGCTCGCCGAGCAGTCGCGCGGCTTCCTCGACCTGACGCGACGATCCGAACGCAAAGCCCGCGCGTTCCCAGCGGACGCCGAACGTCCCATCCTCGTTCGTCCCCTGTGCTCGCCCGGGAGCCCACGGGAGGCGGCCACCTGATGGGGAGGGGGACTCATCGAGAGGGGGGTGGGGGCCTATCGTACGG
>NZ_KV787102.1:0-1906 GCF_001807025.1 Corynebacterium sp. HMSC11E11
AACACTACACACGACCACCACGGACACCAAAACCGCAGGCTAACCCCGCTATCCAGCTCATCACGGTCACGTGTTTACCGACCGTTCATCGCCGTCGTAAGCTCCTTGTGTGAGCACCTCCAACGTCGCGGCCAAGCCCGCAGTCCATCCAGTAGATCAGTATCCGGGGCATGCGAAAGCGCTGCTCCTCGGCTTCCAGCATGTACTCGCGGCGTACGCGGGCGCGGTCGCCGTGCCGCTTTTCGTCGGTTGGGCCCTCGTGGACGCCGGCAAGATGCAGCCGTCGGACATCCCGCACCTCATCGCCGCCGACCTTTTCGTCGCCGGCCTGGCCACCATCGTCCAGTCCGTGGGCATCTGGCGCTTCGGCGTGCGGCTGCCGTTGATTCAAGGGTGTACCTTCTCGGCGGCGATTCCGATGGTCACCATCGGTTCGCAGTACGGAGTGCCGGCCATCTACGGCTCGGTCATCGCCTCGGGCATCTTCATGATGCTCTTCGCCCCGCTCTTCGCATCTCTCCTCCGTTTCTTCCCTCCGCTGGTGACGGGCACGGTGCTCCTCATCATCGGTACGACGCTGATGCCGGTCGCGGCCGACTGGGTCGGCGGTGGCGCCGACCTCAAGGGCACGGACGCCTACGGCACTCCGCAGAATCTGGCCGTGGCCTTCGGCGTACTGGTGCTGATCATCTGCATCGACAGGTGGGGGCCTCCGTGGCTGTCGCGCATCGCGGTGTTGGTGGGCATGCTGGCGGGCCTCGTCGCGTGCATCCCGCTTGGCATGGTCGATTGGTCGACGACTGAGGATTCCCCGCTGTTCGGCTTGACGACGCCTTTCTACTTCGGTTTGCCCGAGTTCATTTTCGCGGCCATCTTCGCGATGTGCATCGTGTCCTTGGTGACCATGGTCGAAGCGACGGGCGACGTTCTCGCCATCGGTGAGATCACCGGCGTCGAGGTCGATGACCGACGCATCGCCGACACCTTGCGTGCCGACGGCGCCGCCACGGTCGTCGGCGGCATTTTCAATACGTTCCAATACACCGCGTTCGCACAGAACATCGGCGTCCTGTCGATCACCGGTGTCCGCTCCCGCTGGGTGACGGCCGTCGCCGGCGGCATGCTCGTCATCCTCGGTTTGATCCCGAAGACGGCCGCGCTCGTCGCCGCGATTCCCGCGCCCGTACTCGGTGGCGCGGGCATCGCACTGTTCGGCATGGTCGCCGCCTCCGGCGTCCGCACGTTGTCGAAGGTGAAGTTCACCGATACCAACGTCATCGTCGTCGGCGTGCCCCTGGCCCTGGCGTTGCTGCCGGCCGTCGCGCCGGATCTGTTCACGCAGCTTCCCGCATGGGCGCAGACGTTCATGGCCTCGGGCATCTGCATCGGCGCGGTCGCGGCGATCCTGCTGAACCTCGCGTTCAACACCGGTACGCGTGCACCGCACACCGCGAAGCCGAGCGCGCATGACTCGTT
Source organism: Corynebacterium sp. HMSC11E11 (assembly GCF_001807025.1). NCBI lineage: Bacteria > Bacillati > Actinomycetota > Actinomycetes > Mycobacteriales > Corynebacteriaceae > Corynebacterium > Corynebacterium sp. HMSC11E11. The sequence continues at coordinate 1,477 of NZ_KV787102.1, forward strand.
CCGCGGCGGCATCAACTCCGAGGACCACGACCATGACGGTTTCGGTGACGTCCCCGGCTCCGGCGCGGGTTCCTCCACCGGAAACGCTTAACCGCCGGTTCATCCCACGGGCAACGTCAATTGGACGTGGCCCGTTTTCTTGTCTCCTCCCGCGTGCTCTCCAGCGCTCATCCGTCCGCCGGCACCGGTGTGTTCCCGTTGCCGTCAACGCAGCTGCTCTTCAATACAAGCAGCGCCGCAGAATCGAGACGCCGACGCCGGTCGCTGCCCGCTCGCCGCGGAGCCAGTATGCAGTCAGCCTGAACGCGGGATCGACCCCACTCCTCGCCCCGGACACGGTGCGCATAGGACTCCGCAACGCCTCCCCCACACGCAAACGCCCTCTTGAGGCGCGTAAAGCGTGGTCCCCGCCAACCCCCAAAAAAGGACC
>NZ_KV787103.1:0-4491 GCF_001807025.1 Corynebacterium sp. HMSC11E11
CTGCGCTACGTGCTCGAGGCGTGACGCCACCGTCGGGGAGTCGCACGCACCGGCCGGTGGAGGTGGAGCTACCCGCGCTCCCAGAGCTGAATCGGCTCGTGGCGCTCCGGATACCGCAGAACCGGGTCCACCAGCTCATCCACCTCCGAGAATTCGAGGAACCCCATCGAGTCGTCGTCACGCACGATCAGCGGACGCGCGAAGAGTTCGCGGAGCGCCGCGGCCTGCTCCTGCCCCAGGTAGGGCTCGTGCGACTGGAGCCAGGCTTCCGCGTTACGACGGGGCTCGCCCTCACCCAGGTAATCGTCGTCGTAGAACTCGGCGGACGCCCCGACCATCTCCGCGAAAATGAACCCGGCGAGATCCGGTGCGAGCCGCTCATCCTCCTGCTCATCGTTCTGCAGCAGAACCACGGGGACCGGACCCGCGCCGGCGGCCCCGGTACGGAAGCAATAGAGGTTGCCGCCGGGCTCCATCCCGAAAGGCAACAGGCCCTCGGCGGGATCGATGTTCCGGAAATCGTCCGGCTCCGCAAACATCTCCAATCGGCGGGCGATGTCCTTGGCCCCGAGCAGCTCGAAGTTCGTGCTGAAGTGCAGCAGCGGGATCTCGGCGCCGGTGGGGGACGCGTCCACCATGCCGTCGTCGGCGAGCGTCAAGTACTCCTCGGGCCATGTGAGCCCATGTGCGGCCGAGATCTCGCGCAATTCCGCCGAGGTGGTCATGGCACCGTTCCTTCGTTCAAGTGGTCTTGACCCAGAATCTAGCAAGATGGGGGCAGGATGTCCCGGCATCGGAGGCTGGGCCACGGGCCGACGCACGCGCGCAGAAGAGCGCGCACCGTTGAGGAGGAACATGACACGGCCACGACGAAGCAGAAACTCGGCACTGCGGGAGAAGAACTCGTCGCCAAGCATGCCCGTTGCCCGGGGTGCAAGCGCACCGACAAGTCGTTCAAACTCCTGCCCCCGAACTTCAAATGTGCCGATCTCGTCTGCGACTTTTGCGGCTACCTGGCTCAGGTGAAGTCGAAGCGGATCAAGGGGGAACTGCCGGACACCATCACCGGCACGATCCTCGGTGCCGCATGGGGCCCGCAGCGTGAACGCATGGAAGCGGGCATCTACTTCAGCCTCTACGTCGTCCTGGTCAATGAGGTCGGGCAGGCCAGCATCTACTTCCTGCCCCGCGACCTGCAAACCGCGGAAATGTTCGTCCCCCGGAAGCCTCTCGGCCCGGAGGCTCGGCGCGCCGGGTGGCAGGGCTTTATGATCGACATGGACAAGGCCATGGCCGACGTCGTCCGTATCTCCGACGGCGACGTCGAGGAGTTCGTTCTCCGCGCATGACCCGGGAGTGCGGAGTACACATATTCGTAGATCAGGGGCGTCTGATCCTTGGGGAAAGCCAGCCTGCGGTGCGGCTCACCGCTCGTTGACGGCAGTCGGGACGTGCCGTGCGAGAAAGGCCAGCTGTTCGGCGACGTTGTGCTCGAAGGCATCGCCGACGTAGATGTCGAAGTGCCCGCCGGGCTGCATTCGCACTTCGCCCTTCGGGGCCTTCCGCACATGCCGCAGGGTGGGGCCCGGCGGGGCCAGCGTGTCGTTCTCGCAGATCGCGAAGTGCGCCGGGGACTGGATCTTGCGGGCGTGTCGTCCCGGGAAATAGCGCAGAATATCCAACCCGAATCGTGCCGTGATGTCCGAGCGGATGTCATCTCCGGCGGGCACAATTGCTTCGATGCCCGCCACGCAGTCGGGCGCCGTCATCAGGGCGGTCGACCCCGGGTCCCCGTAAGCGGGAACCATCACAGGTTCCTTGTTGCGCCACGCGGCGAGCAGATCGCGCACGGCCAGCAGGCCGATCTTGACCGTGGTCGCAGGCGGCAGCGCCAACGTCGAGGCCAATCCATCGGTGAATGGGCACTGCGCGATGACCGCAGCAAGCCTGGGGTCCCGCGCCGCGGTCCGAACCACGTGGCCGCCACCAAAGGACGTGCCCCAGATGACCACACGGTCAGGGTCGACCCCGTCGAGGCCCCGCGCATGGGTGATCGCGGAGTTCCAGTCCTCGAGCTGACGCCGCACCGACAGGAGCTGACGGGGCTCCCCGGCGCTCGCACCGAAGTGCCTGTAGTCGAACACCAGGCAGCGGTAGCCGGCGGCGCTGAAACGCTCGGCGAAGGCATCGAGGCGCATCTGGCGTACCCCGCCGAGACCGTGGGCCATCACGATGATCGGCCCCGGGGCAGGGGCGTCGTCGGGGACGTACAGCCACGCGGCGCAGGATCCATCTCCAGAGGGGAAGGTCACGTCAGATCTAGTCATGGCGTTAACCCCAGGGGGGGAGGGGATTCGCGTCCTCACGGGCGCGTTTCGGCCGGTGCAGTCCCGCCGCCGGCGATGATCGGTCGATTCTTCGGCGAAATTTCCTGGTCTCTGCGGCGATTGCCTAGGAAACGTTCGGCCGCTTCCTCGTCGATTTCAGTTCCGACCGCCGCTTCTTCGCGGCGATGCGGCGGTGCACCGACCCGCGCGTCGGCTTCGTTTTCCGTCGCGGAGGAGACGGCGGGGCGAGTGCTTCCCTCAACAATGCGGCCATCCGATCACGGGCTTCGGCCCGATTGCGGATCTGCGACCGCTGCGTGGACACGTCGACGGTGAGGACGGTCCCGTCCAGGCGGCCGCCGAGGTTGCGGAGGACGCGGCTGCGCTGGCCGTCGGAAAGCACCCGGCACGCGGCGACGTCGAAGGAGAGCTGGACCCTGCTGTCCGTCGTGTTGACCCCCTGGCCGCCCGGCCCCGATGCCTTGGCGAAACGCTCCGTGAGATCGGCCGCGGGAATGACCATGCCGCCGGGAATCCCCGGGCCCGGTGCGATGGTCAGGTCGTTCATGGGGCCCACCCTAATCTGCGGCCGCGGTCCCGCCCACTGCTCGCCGTGGCCATCGCCGCCGCGAGGAGCATCGCGACGGGCACCGCTGCGGCGGCCACGACGACGCCGGGCTCCCAGAGCCAGAAGTACCGGAGGGGCACTGCCATCAGCAGGGGAGCGGCGATGAGCGCCGCGGCGACCACGACCACCGTGAGCAGAATCCACGCGACCGGCCGCATGCGCCGGCGCCCCACCCAGCCGAGCACCAGCACCAGCGCCGCGACGCCGAGCAGGACCGCGGGAACGATGACGCCCATGCCGCCCGGTTCGACGGGAGTGACCGTCCGCCCCGTGGCCTCGTCGAATGCGGAGCGGGTCAACGCAGCGAGCGATTCCTCGTGCAGGAACCCCGACGCGTTGAGCAGGACCACCGCGCCGTCACCCGATTCCGCGTCGAGGTACACGGCGGAAAAGTACCCGGGGACCGTGCCGGTGTGCCACACGGTGGCCCGGCCGTCGTCCTCGTTCGTCACGCGCCAGCCCGGCCCGTAAAACTGTTTCGGGGAGCCGGTCGGGGCGGCGTCGGCAAGCGAATCGGCGACATCGGCGGCGGTGCCGAGCTGGGAGACGGCGAAACCGGCCAAATCATCGATGCTCCCGCAGGAATAGCCGTAGGCGGCGCCGGCGCCGTCGTAACCGGTGGTCATCGCCCAGGCGAACGGGCCGGCCAGGCGGTGGCCGCGGGGGACGTCGGCACAATCCGCGGCCGAGGCGCCCACGTGGCTCAGCCCCGGCGTCGCGCGGACCGCGTCCGCGTAGGCCCCGCCGGTCGCTGCCTCGATGACGGCCTGCAGGTGCAGGTAACCGAGGCTGGAATAACCGTGCTCGCCGACCGTGCCCGATTCACCCGTCTCGCCGGACATGCCGCCGACGACGTCCATTGCGGTTGCGTCGGGACGGTCGACGTCGAGGTGGCCCGCCCCGAACCCCAGGCCGGATGTGTGGTCGAGCAGCGCGCTGACCGGTACATTCGGCGCGTCGGGCACGTACGAATCCGCCGAGGCAGCCGGGTCGAGCGTGCCCTCGTCGGCCAGGTGCTTCACGACGGCGGCCGCCACGGGTTTAGACACCGAGCCCCAGAGCATCGGCGTCGCCGCGTCGACGGGGTGGCCCTCGCCGTCGGCGCCGAAAACCTCGGTGCGGGTGACTGCCCCGTCGTCGAGGTACGCGACCGCGCCACCGGGAACCCCGAGGCGTTCGGCGCGCTCGGCGAACGACGGGACCTCGGGGGAACCGGTGGCCGCGAAACCGGCCGGAGCCAGCGGTGGAACCAGCATGGGAGCCAACGCGGACAGCGCCGCGAACAGGGCGAACAGGGCGATGATGGTCGACTCGGGACATTTTCGGGGCGAAAGGAGTCGCATGGTGAGGTTTATACGGCATGCCCTTCGGCTGCACCAGGGTTCCCCGCCATTCGTCGGGGGAGTGCCGCGGTCGTGCGCCGCGGCATCCCGGCCCTGATTCCACCTCCCCGAATGTTGGCCCTCATGTACGCGGATGAGCGTGGCCCATCGCGGCGATTACGGGCTCTTCGCGTTTCGGAGTGCGTAGCTGACC
>NZ_KV787104.1:0-3082 GCF_001807025.1 Corynebacterium sp. HMSC11E11
CAGCAAGAGAAGAACTTACCACACCCGGAATCCGCCGCGCAAACGACCGAGACCAGAAAGTTTTCCGCTCTTCCCCCAGCCAGTGACCCGATCACCTTGCGGTGTCGGTCGCGCTGACCACCAGAACATTACACACGCCGCGCCGAACAAAGCAAAACGCCAGGTCACGACGCAGATCGGCGCTCACGACCCACACCCAACGAACGCCCCGCACCCACCGCGGAGGCCCCGAGCACCAATCCCGACAGCACGAACACCACGGCGACGCCGGCGCTCGCGGCGAGCGCACCGGCACCCGCCGGCAACACCACCTGCGCCAGACGGTTGCCCATGAGTCGTACCGACAGGGCCATCGCCTTATCGGTGGCGGGAACCAGCGACGACACCCACGTCATGGTCATGGGCATGACGAAGCCCCACGCGAAACCGCACACTCCCGTCGCCACCGCCAGCAGCCACGCCTGCCCGAGCCATGGCGTCAGCACGAGCGGTACCGCCCCGGCGGCACTCATCGCGACGAGCACCCGATCCCGGTCGACCCGCGCCAGCGCCCACGGCATCAACGCCCGCGACACCACGGCCATGCCCGACCTCGCGGCGAGGATCATGGTCACCTCGCCGACGGACAATCCCATTTCCTGGCCGAGCACCGGCATGTAGGCGGTCAGCAAGTCGATGGCGACGATGACGGCGATCGACGCGGTCATCGCGGCCGGCATTCCCGGCAACCGGAGCATCCGCGACACCGGCACATGGGCGGGCGCCCCTTCCGCCGGCTGCTCCACCCCGGGGACGAGCCGTCGGAAAGCAGACGCCACCGGCCAGCCCGCGACCAGCGCCACGGCACCCAACCCGGTCAAGGCGAGCAACGCCGGGGTCGTGTCGACGCCACCGTCGCTCTGGCCACCGGCGGCGATCCACCCCGAAAACGCGATGCCGAGCAGCTGCCCCACCGAAATGCCCAACGTGAAGTAGGCGAACAGGGAATCCAGGCCCGTCGTCGTGCCGCGCAACCGCGACACCATGCCCTGCGCCGCGATGAGCGTGGTCATGTGCGCGAACCCCAGCGCCACGTACCCCGCCAACAACACGGCCAAGCCCCCGGACCAGGCCATCACCGCCGTCGCGACGACGGTGGCGACGAGCCCGGCGCGCATCACCGCCGGGGCATGGCCATCGTCGACCAACCTCCCCGCACGCAGCGCGATGAGCAGCGGCACCAGCGAAAACGCCGCGGTGAACACGCCGACGGTCGCCGCGTCGCCGCCGAAGTTCAGCACGCGGTAACTCAGCAACACGCGCCCGCCGTTGAACACGGACTGCCCGACGACGGTCACCGCCACGAGCATCGCGAACCACCGTTTCACCCGGCCCGCCACCTTCCCGCGCTCGACTCCCGCACCGGCCGTGGTCAACGGTACCCCTGGCGCGATTCGGACACCGCCCGGCGAAATTCATGCATCCTGGGACGTGACGGAATCTGACTTTCTTTAGCAATGAACGGATTGAAGGAGCCCATGCTTGAACGCACATTGGTGTACGTCGACACGTCTTACCTGCTCGCCAGCTTTTACAACTCGTGGGAGACCGGGGCCCGCGGGCAATTGGAAATCGATCTCAGAGAGGTGGTGCATGTTCTCGACCGAATGATCACCCAGCAGCTGGGGCAGCCGGTGCAGCGGCAGCTCTGGTACGACGGCATCCCGGAGTCGGGGCCGCACCGTTATCAACGTTCCCTGCGCACGATCGACGGCGTGCAGTTGCGGGCCGGACAGCTCATCGAGTGGGGTGATCGCCGCACGCAGAAGGCGGTGGACACGCGGCTGGTGGCGGACATGGTGCTGGCGGGCGTGCGCGGCCAGGCGTCCGACATCGTCCTGGTGTCGGGTGACGCCGACATGTTGCCGGGTGTGACGGAGGCGTCGAATTCAGGCGTGCGCGTCCATCTTTACGGCTTCGGCTGGGATTCGATGTCGTCGGCGCTGCGCCATGCGTGCGATTCGACGACGATCCTCGATCCGCGCGAGGATTTCGCCGAATCCATGCAGCTCAACGTGCTGGAGGGTCCGTTGCCGCCGATCGTGCGCGACAAGCCGCTCGGCGATTGCGAACCCCCGGAGGAGCAGGGCGCCACGGAGGTTCCGGACACCCGGGTCACGCCTCCGGGGGCCGCGCGTGACGACGAGTCGTCGGCCGGTGATTCGGCGGCGGAGGACCCGGAGTCGGCGGGCGCCACACCGACCGCGAAGGCCGCCGCGCCCAAGGTGGCGGCGGCCGAAGCGGCGGCGAAGGCCGGCGCCCGGGAGATCCCCGCGCAGGCGGAGCATGCGGCGGCGGAACGTGCGGGCGTGGGCGGTTCTTCGCCGGCGCCCCGCGACCCGGTGGAGGCGATGGCCGCGGTGGCCGCCGCTGCCGCCGCGGCGAAGGCCGGGGAAAAGTCCTCGGAAGGCGCCGATGGTTCTGCCGCACCGGAGGCCGAAGCGGTGGCCGGCAAGTCGGCGACCGACGGCGGCGACTCCGCGCACGGCGATACGGCCGACGCCACGACGACGACCACTGACGCCGCTTCCGACGATGACGCCGGTCAGGACGGTGCGGCGGGCGTCGCCAAGCAACCGGAGGCGAACGAGGCCAAGGCCGAGACGCCCCCGAAGCCCAGCAGCCCCCGCCCCAACCCGTCGATGATGGCGCCGCGCCGCAAGCTGCGATCCCGCTACGTGCCGCTGCCCAACGAAGTGTGGGCGTCGGCGGGCTTCCAGTCCCCGTTCGACGTCGGCCAGCAGTACGCCCTGTGGTGGTACGAATCCGCCGCCACCGACGCCCAGCGCGACGAGGCGCACCTGCTGTCCGGCGGCGGCCTGCCCCCGGAAATCGACCGCCCCCTGCTGCAGTTCGCGTGCGAGACCCTGCACGAATACACCCTCACCGACGCCCAGCGCGTCAACCTGCGCGACGGTTTCCACGCCGGCATCCGCGGCGTGCTGCTCAATCGCCGGAACAGCCCCTCCGGAGACAAGAAGAGCTGACCGGACAAGGCCCGATGGGCACGGGAAAACCGCGGGGACCGATCGGTCCCCGCGGT
>NZ_KV787105.1:0-1585 GCF_001807025.1 Corynebacterium sp. HMSC11E11
TCCCGCCCCGTTACCTTGTGAGTGTCCCCGATAATGGGGATAGTCGCTGGTCCCGGTATGGCTTACCTGCCCTGTAGTTTCCATAATCCGGGGGGTGTTGCCGCCGGGTGCCAGGACTTTCGATGACAGCTGATAGGGACACGGCCAGTTTTAAACTAGGTCTCTTTGTAACGTGGGTGCTTGCAACGAAGGTCATGACACCAGCGACTGGAACAACGCCATACCCATCTCGTTTTCTAGGAGCTCATCATGTCTCCGGAGCATTCCATCGACATATTCCTTGGGTTAGACGTCGGCAAATCTGAACACCACGCCTGCGCCTTAGACCGTGATGGCAACAAGGTCTTCGACAAACCGTTGCCTCAACTCGAATCCGAACTAGCAGGCGTTTTTCACCAGCTTCAGAAGCTTGGCACCGTGCTCGTGATCGTCGACCAACCCAACACCATCGGCGCACTACCGATTGCTGTAGCCCGGGACTGCGGTTGCGAAGTCGGATACCTGCCAGGTCTTGCGATGCGCAAAGCTGCAGATCTCTATCCGGGACGTGCAAAAACAGACAAACGCGACGCATTCATCATCGCCGACACCGCCCGCACAATGCCCCACACGCTACGTGCCGTCGACCGCAATGATGAGGTACTCTCCGCCCTAAAGATGCTGTCCGGCTTCGATGATGACATCGCCCGCGATTGCACTCGCACTGTCAATCGGCTTCGCAGTGTCCTCACCCAGATCTACCCCAGCCTGGAACGAGTTTTTGCTGGTAGCACCCTGACTCGCACGCCGATCCTGGAATTATTGATCCATTACAAGGGACCGCAGGGGCTAAAAAGAGCCGGATACCAACGAGTGTTGAACTGGATGATCAAGCGCACACGTAAAGACCCCACCCCGCTGGTAGACGACATTTTTACAGCGCTGAAAGCTCAAACAGTCACCGTGCCTGGAAGCGATGCCGCCGAGTTAGTAATTCCTCAACTGGCTGCAAACATCCAGGCCCTCAAAGAGCAACGAAACACCATTGCTGAGCAGGTTGAAGAGATGCTCGCTGATTTCCCTCTTTGTGAGGTCTTGATGAGTATGCCCGGAGTCGGCATCAAGACCGCAGCGCAGATCCTTCTTGCGATCGGTGATGGCTCCGACTTCGCTAGTGCTGGCCACTTAGCTGCTTATGCTGGAATAGCACCCGTGACTAGACGATCCGGTTCGTCGATCAGAGGTGAATTCCCGGCACGGTCAGGCAATAAACGACTGAAAAACGCCTTGTTCTACTCCGCATTCGCAGTTATCCGCAGCCACGAACCGTCACGGCGGTATTACGAACGCAAACGCGCTGAAGGAAAACGCCACAACGCAGCAGTCATCTGCCTGGCACGACGCCGATGCAATGTCATCTACGCGATGCTGAAAAACAAGGAGTTCTTCCGCGAAATCCCGCCACGCCCCGTCGCCGCATAAAGCCCCAAAGACGAAGCCGACCAGCACACGCTGGCCGGCTCCTAGGCACGCCTAAGAAACTACTCCCAAGACTGTGCTCGTCAACATCGGTCTGGCACTTGACAAAAACATAGGGACACCCCCC